>CAUAEH010000015.1 GCA_958427975.1 uncultured Collinsella sp.
GCCGCGCGGCAAGGAGATATATTGCCAGACCGGAGGGGCCCCGGGGGCGGGAATCGCGCACTCCATATTTTGTTCACAAATGAATATGTCCCTCAGTCGCGTCCCTGAGGTTATAACTGAAGCATTGGCTTCTGATATTGGCGATGACCAGCTGGTTTATAGGTGTTAAGGCATCGGTCATCTCTGGAGCGCCACTTTACTCCAAAAGCATCAGCTATTTGTTTCCCGTCGGTAAAAGGCAGGTTTTGTTCGCCAAGCGTTCTTATATATAGACAGATACGGGTTCGAACCCATGAAAGGGCGACAAAAAAGACGGCCAACCGAAGTTGACCGTCTCGGCAATCTTTGGGTGGGCCGTCAGGGGTTCAGCCTGCTTCGCAGGCGGCCGCTGCGGCGCTTTCTCGCCTTGCGCGCTGCGCTGGCAAACGCTCACGCGTTTACTCAGCTCCGCGCCCCGACGGGTTTGAACCCATGTCGCGGCAACAAAAAAGCGACCAACCGGAGTCGATCGCTTTCTTTTCTATGGTGGGCCGTCAGGGGTTCGAACCCTGGACCTTGGGATTAAAAGTCCCCTGCTCTGCCAGCTGAGCTAACGGCCCGCGGGTGGCATTGTACCACGGTCTGGGACTATTCCCAACTCCATTGGCCGTTCTGGAAAATCACAACTTCACGTCCATCAGGCGTAATGCCCGTAATATCGATGTCGTCCGTGCCGATCATAAAATCGACGTGCGTGCTCGAGACGTTAACGCCATGCTCCAGGAGCTCCTCCTTGGACATGTCATACCCACCCTCGATGCATTCGGGGAAACCGACACCTAGCGCGAGATGGCAGCTAGCGTTCTCGTCATAGAGCGTATCGTAGAACAGAACACCACTTTCGCGGATCGGCGTGTTCTTGGAAATGAGCGCGACCTCTCCCAGGTGAGCAGCGCCCTCGTCAGTATCGATGATACTTGCGAGCGTTGCCTTGCCCACGCGGGCGTCGTAGTCCACCACGCGGCCGCCCTCGAACTTAATCCAAAAATCTTCGACCTTATTGCCGTGATGGATGAGCGGCATGGCCGAGTACACGATACCGTCGGCGCGCATGCGATCGGGCGAGGTGAAGACTTCCTCGGTGGGAATGTTGGGGAAGAAGGGGTGCCCATCGGGCGTCTTGCCCTTGCCGCCGGCCCACTCGTGACCTTTCGTCATGCCAATCGTCAGATCGGTTCCATTTGCCGCGGTGTAATGCAGGTAGTCGAAACGATTGTCGTTCAGGAAACGCAGGTTCTTTTCGAATGCGGCGTCATGGAGTTCCCAGTCGCTCTCTGGGTCCTGGCCATCGGCGCGCGCGGTGTGCAGAATCGCATTCCACAGCTTATAGATTGCAACCTCGTCGGCGTCTCCCGGGAACACTTCGTGCGCCCAAGCCACGACCGGAGCGCCGGCGATGCACCACGGATTGATGTTGTAATCCAGTCCACGGCGGAAAACTTTGCACTGCGTATTCCTCGCCTTTGATGCCGCGGCCGGCTTGGCTGGATCGATGCCCTTGAGGGCCGCAGGATCCGCACCCTCGATAAAGACAAAGCAGGCACCATCCTGGGCCAGGGAATCCAGCTGCATGCGCTTCCACTCGGGCGTCTGCTCAAAATAGCTTTTCTCGACATGCTCGTACGTGAGCCTCGTCACGGCATCATCGGCCCAAATGACCGTCACGTGGCCGGCGCCGGCAGCATAGGCCTCCGCGACCACCACGCGCGCAAACGGCGCGCACTCGACCGGAGACTGAACGACGACCTCCTGGCCGGGCTTGACGTTTACGCCCTTGCGGACGACCAGGCGCGCGTAGTTTTTAATCTTGGGCTCCAGGGCCTTCATGCCCTCCAGAGCCTCTTCGACCGTCAGGGCAGCTCGAATCATGTGCCACTCCATCTATCTATAGAACAGTAAAAAGGCGCGCCGCAAAAACGACGCGCCTTATATCTTAGCGATAAGTATGTATGCAAACGCTACTTCTTCTTGGAGTCCTTCTTGTCCTCCTCGGCAGCCGCGCGCTCAATAAGAGCGTTGAGCTTGTTCTCGGACATGCCCTCGGCCTGCGCGCGGTACATGTTGCGCAAGGGACGAATACGAGCGAAGTCATAGATAAAGTCGCCCAAAATGATGACGTAGGACAAAACAATGCCGACCATCTGGACAGGGCTGGACACCATGCCAGCGGGAGCGAAGTACAGCGAGGCCCAAATTGCCACGACGAGCACCATGCCAATAGCGAGCACAATCCACCAGATGCGACGGCGCTTGGTGTAGTCCTCGTCCTGCTTGAGGAGGATATTCGACACCGTATAGATGCGGTCCTCCTTGGCGCGCTGCTTAGCCTTGCGGGCGCGCTTCTCCTCTTTAGAGAGGCCCTCGAGGCTCTCGCCCTTCTCGAACTCTTTGCGGCGTGCCTTAGACGAAGCCGGCACGACGCGAACGGAGCTCGCTGCTTGGCGGGCGGGCTTAGCAGATGCGGCAGACTTGCGCGCAACCCCGGTAACTTCGTGGGATTGCGTGCGCTTGTTCGTGGCGCTACGGGTACTCACTTATGCGTTCTCCTTCATGCTTGTGAACTGGGAGCCCGTGATGATCTGGAAGGCCTCGCGATAGCGCTCGGACGTGCCATCGATGACCTCGGCGGGCAGGTGCGGGGTCTCCCCCGTCATATCCCAGTTGGCCTTGAGCCAATTGCGGACGAATTGCTTGTCGTAGCTAGGCTGGATCTTGCCCTCCTCGTAGCTGGCAGCAGGCCAGAAACGGCTGGAGTCGGGCGTGAGACACTCGTCGATCAGCGTGACCTTGCCATCGATGACACCAAACTCGAACTTGGTGTCGGCAATGATGATGCCACGGGTCGCGGCGTACTCGGCAGCAGCCTTGTAGATCTTGAGGGAAAGGTCGCGAATCTGCGTGGCGATGTCCTCGCCCACGATCTCGCAGCAACGCTCGAACGAGATGTTCTCGTCGTGGTCACCGATCACGGCCTTCGTGGACGGCGTGAACAGCGGCTCAGGAAGCTTGGAAGCCTCGGTCAGGCCCTCAGGCAGCTGGATGCCGCAGACGGTGCCGTTCTCGTCGTAGGTCTTCTTGCCCGAACCGGTCAGATAGCCGCGGACGATGCACTCGATAGGAATCGTCTGGGCCTTCTTAACCAGCATGGCGCGGCCAGCGAGGTAGTCACGATACTCAGCAAACTCCTCGGGGAAATCCGCCGGGTCGATGGAAACGAGATGGTTGGGGACGATGTCGGCAAACTTATCGAACCAGAATGCCGAGATGCGATTGAGTACCTCTCCCTTAAACGGAATCTCGTCGGGAAGAATGAAGTCGAACGCAGAAATGCGGTCGGTGGCGACCATCAGCAGGTTTTCACCGGCATCGTAAATATCACGAACCTTGCCACGGGAATCCGGACGACGCTCCATCGTTGTCACGTGAGTCACTCCTTACCTAAATACGACAGAAATGCGGGTTCTTTCCCGCATGTTTTCGCAAACTCGGAGCGGCAGGGACGCGGCCCCTCCTTCACCGAATAGCGAAAAGCTAGTGCTCCATTGTAGTAGATGCCGCGTCCGCCGTGTGCTCGCGGGGCAGATGAATTGTAAAAGTCGTACCCTTTCCAAGCTCCGACTCCACGGATATGTAGCCATGGTGACGCTCGACGATCTGCTTGGTCACGGCGAGGCCAACGCCCAGGCCGCCAGCTTCGCGGGCGCGGCTGGCATCGGCGCGCCAAAACCGCCCGAAGATGCGCGACAGATCGTCCTTGGCAATACCGATGCCGGTATCAGAAACGGCAATGCTGACGTGCTTGCGGTCACTGAGCACCGACACCACGACCCAACCGCCCTCGGGGGTGTAGCGCATGGCGTTGCTCATGAGGTTGATAACACATTGCGTGATCATGTCGGGATCGGCCTCGACGACATCGTCGTGCCCCTGGGTCTCGTCCGCAAAACGCAGGCGCAGATCGCGGTCGACAAACAGGCGCTCCTGGGCATTAACGATGGAACGCACGAAAGGAACCATGTCCACCGGCTCAAGGTTGAGCGGAGCCGTGCTGTTTTCCATGCGCGACAGGTCGAGCATCTGCTGCACCAGACGAGCCAGGCGACGCGTCTCGGAAGCAACGGTTTCCAAATGCTCATCGTCGGTGGGATACACGCCATCCTGCATGGCCTCGACCGTTGCGAGCATGGCCATAAGCGGCGTGCGAAGCTCGTGTGCAACGTCTGAGGTCAGGCGCTTCTCGTGTTTCATATCCTTCTCGAGCGAAGTGGCCATCTCATCGAAGGTCTCACCCAGCTGATCGATCTCGTCATCACCGCGCAGTCCCGTGCGAGCCGACAGGTCGCCGTCACGGATTTGCTTTGCGGTACTGGTGATGCGATGAATCGGCTTGGTGAGCATGCGCGACACGAGCGATCCGATAACGACCGAAATGCAGATTGCAACAACCGCGGCGAGGGCCATGGCGTTAAAGGTCTTCTCCCTAAACGCAGAGTCCGCCTTGGTGAGCAGAGCGTCGGAGCCGATGGCCCACAGCTTTACCTGTCCGACATGCTCGCCGGAAGACGTTACAATCTCGACGTTAGCAACGCTATCGGAGTCGGTTGGAGCAGACGAGACCGGGCTATGCGATGCCCTCTTGCCGCTCGTGTCGTCGGTCGTAGCCTGGTTTTCGCGTACATCGGCGGTGGCGCTTGCCGAGGGCCAGGAATCGTCATAAACGATCACGCCCTTTTTATTGACGACCTGCATACCCAGATCGTCGGAAACCAAACTCGACGTTGCGACCGTGCGCAGTTCTCCCGCGGTCCAAGAGCCGTTTTCCTCATATGAGGCTGCCAACTTCTCGGCAGCGGAATTTGCGATTTCGACGATATTGGAGCGTGTGTAATCCGAAAAGACCGTGCCCCACACAACAGAGACAACGCCCACCAGCACCAATACCGTCATGAGCGATGTCAGAGCAAAAGCAAGTGCCATGCGCGAGGGATAGCTCATCGTTGGCCGTGAATCGGAACGAGGCGTGTTCCAACTAGCCTTGGAACCCGCCTCGCTCTCCTGCTTGTGCTTTTGTCCGATTTCAAAGCGCGCAGGTGTCATATGTGATTTCCCTATTTCTCGTCCGACTTATCGGTCTTGGCCGGAGCCTCGAAGCGATAGCCGACACCATGGACGGTGTAGAGCCACTTGGGCTTCTTGGGATCATCGCCCAGCTTGGCGCGAAGATTCTTCACGTGGCTATCGATGGTGCGCTCATAGCCCTCAAAGTCATACCCGAGCACTTTCTCGACCAGCTCCATGCGGTTATACACACGGCCGGGATGGCGGGCAAGCGTGGTGAGCAGCTTGAACTCGGAAGCCGTCAGATCGACTTCCTTGCCCTCGACCAAGATCTTGTGGCCCGAGATATCGATGACCAGATCGCCGAAGTCGAGCACCTCGACGGCGGGCTCGTCGGCCTGATGGGCACGGCGGAACAGAGCACGAACGCGGGCGACGAGCTCGCGCGGCGAGAACGGCTTAATCAGATAGTCGTCGGCGCCGAGCTCAAGACCGATAATACGGTCCTCGATCTCGCCCTTAGCCGTCAGCATGATGATGGGGACATCCGAGGTATCGCGAATGGTGCGGCAAACGCGCTCGCCGGGGATCTTGGGGAGCATAAGGTCGAGCACGACCAGGTCGAACTGATGCTTCTCGAACTCCTCGATCGCGGACTGGCCGTCGCCGACGCCCACAACCCAGTAGCCTTCGCGCTCGAGATAGGCAGCGACGGCGTCACGGATTGCCTTCTCATCCTCGACCAGCAGAATCTTTTTTGCATCTGAAGCCATAACACGGCCCCCCTGTCTCAATTAGCTAAGAACAAGCCCATTTTAACGCACCTGAGCCCGCCAGATGCCGCTATGACGCGGCAGCTCGGCGGGCGGTACTCACAATTACAACGCGTTTATTCCCCTGTTGGCGCCTTTTTAACCCCTCTAAGCTTAAAGAGAGAATAGGCGTGCAGTGACCGTCTCTGGTATACCCTGGCTGTTGCGCACCGTGGCGTACGTAAGGAATGAGTCCGATTTTCCCGCCGTAGCTGGATAATCGCCATACTCCAAAGCGCGGTCGGGCGACAGCAGCGAGCCATAGGTCTTGGCAGAGGTGTCGATCAGGAAATGCGACGCCTGTACCTTAACAAGGTATTTATTCTTCTTGCCAGCCGCACATGCGAGCGGCTCGCGTGACAGGAAGAGGTACGGCCCTCCCTCATTACCGATATACGTGCCCATATTGCCCAGGCTGCCCACGCCACTATAGGCCGCCTCGATAGAAAACACGAAGGTATCGCCCATATATACGGCCTCGAAAGGCGAAACTGACGAAGGAAGGACCAACTGGGCACGCTTGGTGTTGTTGCCGTCGGTCAGATCGATTGCCGTTATGCCGTAGTAGACGCCCTCGTCGTTGCGGACACGCGGCGAGATGGTCAAAATGCCGTCGCTCGCGCGCGGGGCCGATGCAAAGCGGCCCGTCGATTTCCAAATTGTCTCGGCCTTGGATTCATCAAGCGAGCGACGATAGCAAAACGAATCGCTACTCGTTTTATTGCCACCTGCCGAGGGCATTTTATACCAGATGACTGATGACCCGAACGCCGTAAACAGCGGCGGATCATAGTCCTTGCCACCTCGATCGAGCTCAACCACGTCGCCAGAGAGCGAAGCGCCCGACAGATTTTGACCGTAGAGCTTCCACGATGAATTGGCAAAGTTCATCTCAACCCACGCGAATACGCTGTCGCCGGCACGGACATCGTAGAATGCATATCCCGTGCCCTCGATAGGATCCTCGATTAATGTGGTAAGCGAGCCATCGCCCAGGTTGAGCACACCGAGTGTGTTGGCGTGCAGTGCCGATGCGGGCGCCATCATCGCCGCGGCGTAATCGCCGTCGCAGTAGTACAGCAGCGTACCCAGAGGCAGCGTCCATGACGCCGCCGGCTCAAGATCGATGTCGACTGCCTCGTACTCATCCGTAATCGAGATGATTTTGGAATCATCCTTGATAACCTGCGGCTCGCCGGCGGCATCATCGCTGGTGCCCGTTTTTTTCGAGCATCCGGCAAGCACCGTGGCAGCGCCCGCGGCAGCCCCACCGAGTACAAAGCCGCGACGCGATATTCCGTTCTTGATGTGATCGGCGATACCCATTAGGCGATCTCGGTGCGAGCGGCCTCGATAGCGCGTGTAAGCTGGTCGGCGCAGGAGGTCTTTTTCATACCGCAGGTATTACCGGCGAGAACCTCGATTACGCGATCGGCAGGAGCGCCCTCGACCAGCTTGGAGATAGCCTTGAGATTGCCGTCGCAGCCGCCGGTAAACTCAACGCCTATCACCTTGTTGCCGTCATCGGAAAGGTCAAGGTGAATATTGCGAGCACACACGCCCTGAGGCTTGTAATCAAACGAAATCATGCGATCCCCTCTCAGAATGTTATTCGAGACGACTATTATCCCCGTCTTTCCCTAAATGCAACGAGGCGCTTTGCCGGCAACACACATTACCAGCAAAGCGCCCTAAAAAGCTAACGTTATGCCCGAACCTACTCGAAGCTCAGCTGCTCCAGACGATCAAAGACCGTGTCGATACGGGTGAGGAAGTCCCACGGATCAAAGATCTCGTCGAGCTTCTCCTGACTGACGGTGCAGCGCGGGTCGGCCTCGAGACGCTCCTTAAAGGTGGGGCCGGAGACACAATCCTGTACCTCGTGCCAGGTTGCCATAGCGTTCTCCTGCACAATGGCGTACGCGTCCTCGCGGGTGATGCCCGTGTCGACGAGGGCGAGCAGTACCTTGGAAGAGAAGATGAGGCCGCGGGTCTTATTGAGGTTGGCCATCATGCGGGCGGGATACAGCTGCAGGCCGTCGATAACGCGGATGAGGCACTGGAACATGTGGTCGAGGGCGATGAAGCTATCGGCCTGGGCGACGCGCTCGGCAGAGGAGTGCGAAATGTCACGCTCGTGCCACAGGGCGACGTTATCGAAGGCAACCTGGGCGTTGGACTTCACGACGCGCGACAGACCGCAGACTTTCTCCATGGTGATGGGGTTGCGCTTGTGCGGCATGGCTGAGCTGCCCTTTTGGCCCTTACGGAACGGCTCCTCGGCCTCGAGCGTATCAGTCTTCTGCAGATTGCGGACCTCGGTAGCGATGCGCTCGCAGGTGGCTGCGGTGGTGGCGAGAACGCCGGCGAGATAGGCGTGATGGTCGCGGCTGATAACCTGCGTGGACAGCGGGTCGTGAACCAGGCCCAGGTGCTCGCAGACATACTCCTCGACGAACGGCTCGATGGAGCTGTACGTGCCGACAGCGCCCGAAATAGCACCGAAGGCAACATTCTTGCGGGCGTCCTCAAGACGATCCAGATCGCGCTTGAGCTCCCAGGCCCAAGAGCCAAACTTCATGCCGAAGGTCATCGGCTCGGCGTGGATGCCATGAGTGCGGCCGGCACAGAGCGTGTTGCGCTCCTCAAAGGCGCGACGCTTGCAAATCTCGCCGAGCTTCTTGACGTCCTCGATAATCAGGTCGCAGGCCTGGGTGAGCTGGTAGCACAGGGCCGTGTCGCCCAGATCCGAGCTGGTCATGCCATAGTGAACCCAGCGGCTGGGCTTGGGGTCGCCCTCGGGAACATCGGCATCGATGTATTCCTTCATGTTGGTCAGGAAGGCAATGACGTCGTGGCGCGTGACTTCCTCGATCTCATCGACCTTCGCCTTCTCAAAGTTGGCATGGTCGCGGATCCACTGGGCCTCGTCTTTGGAAATACCGATCTTGCCGAGCTCCGCCTGGGCCTCGCAGGCCAGAACCTCGATCTCCTGCCAAATGGCGTACTTGTTCTCGAGGGAGAAGATGTGTCCCATCTCCGGGCGGGTATAGCGATCGATCATAGCGGCTCCTTTTTGGTTATTGGCACGTTGGTCGTAACCCAACCATTGTACCGTGCGCAGGTGCAAGTATGGGCAGCAGGCATTAACCTAACATTTTGGAATTGGAGCGGGCATGGGGACGTCCGCGTATTTGCTTCGCAAATCCGCACCGGCTTCAGTGGCATACCGAGATCCGGGGAAGTGTGGGAGCAAAGCGGGCTGAATCTACCATTCCCGAAATCTTCCTTGCTCCATGGAGCGGGCAACGGGACGTCTGCGTATTTGCTTCGCAAATACGCACCGGCTGCGGTCGCCTATCGGCGACCTTGCCTGCTCGCTATAAACGCTTCGCGTTTATTTAACGCTCGCACCCTGGCGGGTTCGAGTCCCGGCACTTTATTGAAAAAAGCACGATAACGAAACGTTACCGTGCCTGAAATTCGAATGGAGCGGGCAACGGGACTCGAACCCGCGAGTGTCAGCTTGGGAAGCTGATGCCTTACCACTTGGCGATGCCCGCATATGTGGGGGATAGTATAACGCGGTTGTCTTGTTCGATACAAGAGTGGCGATGCTTGTTTTAGCTGTGGAGATTCGTTTGAAAATCGCGTCAATTGTGGAGATGAGGACCTTTAACCTCCTGTTCTCCTTATCTTCTACCTGCGCTTTTGCTTGATTGTTGTATTTGAGCTCAATTTGTCAGGAATTGGGCAAGCTTTTGGTCAGGCTCCGGTACTTACCCGCATGAACCTCGGGGGTAGCCTCATCCTACGCGTCGCAACCTCCCCATGCGGCGCACGAGGGATAAGGAGCAGCCATGTCCAACGCACCCACGCACTCTGTCCACAGCGCAATCGCAACAGGTCCGCTGCTCCTGCTCCTCTTCCTGCTTTTCGGCTGCCTGACACCGGGAGCCGCATTTGCCGTCGATGGCTACGGTCAGCTCGGCTTCCGCACTATTAGCGATGATTGTGGGCCCTTCTTCATCGGCAAGTATGAAGCTCAAGACGCCTCGATTGCCTACTGCATGAACCAGGAGCGCCCCGGCCCCACCAAGCCGGGCGGCCCATGGCTCAACTTTGATCAAGGCTGGGTGTGGCTCGACGACGAGTTCGCGGCAATCGTTTGTCACGGATATCCTACCGCCACGTCGTTTGGCGGTTACCATCTTTCACCCGATCGCGCCCGCGCCGCAACCCAGCTTGCCGTATGGATGCTCAACGGCACTACCCATGTCGACGGTACTTACTCTTACACGACCGCTCAGGGCAAAACCAAGAGTGGGCACTTTACCGCTGACAATGAAGTCGTGGCGGCGGCGCGGTGGCTCCACGACAGCGCAAAATCAGGAAACATCAAAGCCGCTCCGCACCGCGCGCGACGCTATCTAGGAGCCGTATCGGGCGGCAGTAAACGTCAGGACATGCTCTATGTACTGCCGGCGGTCTCTGTTTCCTTCCAAAAGCAGTCTGCAAACGCTGCCATTACCAGCGGAAACAATACTTATCAGTTTGACGGGGCAACATTCGATATTTTTGAGAGCGCCAGCGGCGCGCGTGTCGGCACCATCCAGATGGACAGCAACGGTCGGGCGCAAGCAACTCTTCTGCCCAACACTGCATACTACCTAGTTGAAACGAAGGCGCCGGCCGGCTATGTCCCCCGTCGTGATCGCATCGCCTTTACCACGGGGAATGACGGTGGACAGGTCGCCATTGATGAACAGCCCGGCACCATCAACCTGCGTATCGTAAAACTCGATGCCGCGACGAATGCCGGCCCCCAGGTGGGATCTTCACTCGCAGGAGCAGAGTTCACGTGTGTGTCGCAATCAACCCCTGGATGGGCACAAATCCTCACGACCGACGAAAGCGGTCGGGCCACCCTCGCCGATGTCCCCTTAGGAACCTTTACCATCTACGAATCAAAAACCCCCGAGGGCTACCTGCCAACCAACGACAGCTGGACCTATACCGTTGGAGCCGACCAGCTCGGTGATTCAGGCGTGGTCGAGATCGAATCTCGCATTTCCGATATCCCCATTGCGTTTGACCTTGAGATTTCCAAATTCAAGGATTACGGCAATAGCGACCAATCCGGCCTGGAGCAACCGGCGGGTGGTGTTGTCTTTGAGGTTGTCAGCAACAGTACTCAGCAGGTTGTTGGCACACTGACCACAAACATCTATGGCTTTGCCTCCACCAAAGATCAGCCCGAAACATGGTTCGGCACAGGCAAGCGACCCGCCGGTGTCCACGGAGCCATCCCATACGACCGTGCCGGCTACACGATTCGCGAGGTTCCGGAAACCGTCCCCGAGGGTTTTAAACGTGCGGGGGAATGGACCGTCGGGGCCAATCAGATTTCCAACGGCGCCGTGCTTCAATATATCGTGGACAACCACGCTCTGTCGACGCATCTCCAGATTGTAAAACGCGATGCCCAAACAGGCGCTTCTGTTCCACTAGCCGGATTCACCTTCCAACTCCTCGACAGCAATCACGAATCTGTCTCACAAACTTGCTGGTATCCAACACATAACGTAATGGACACCTTTACGACTGACGCGACCGGGACCGTCACACTGCCCGAATCGCTCGTGCCGGGCACCTATTATGTACGCGAAACCTCGGCCAAAGAGCCCTATCTTGTCGGCGAGGAGATCGAGGTAAACATACCCGCCGACATGAACCTAACGCCCGTTGCAATCGCCTCGTATTATGACCACGCCGCGACCGGAAACATCAGGATCGTTAAAACCGATGCCGTAGACGGCAGCAGCCTCGCGGGCGCCGTCTTTGAGATCCGTGCCTCGGGTGATATCGTGCGCCCCGACGGTAGCATTGCCGCGCTCGACGGTGAGACTGTCGCTACCGTCACGACGGATGAAACTGGGGAAGCACGCGCGGACGACCTCCCGCTGGGATCTGGCACCGCACGCTATGAGGTTGTCGAGACTCAAGCGCCGGCAGGCTTCTTACTCGATCGGACATCCCATATTGTCGACCTTACTTATGCCGACCAGAAAACACCCGTTGTAGAAGCACGGCTTAACGTATCCGACGATTACACCAAGGTTGATATCTCCAAGGTCGATGCAAGCGGTGAGCAGGAAGTGGAAGGCGCACAGCTCACCTTATATGGTCCCGATAAAACCGAAATAGACTCCTGGACCTCATCCGACAAGCCGCACCGCGTCGAACATCTTGCACCTGGCACCTACTCGTTGCGCGAAATGATGTCTCCGCGGACCTATGACCTTGCCGAGGAGATAACGTTTGAAATAAAAGATACGGGAGAAGTCCAATCCGTCGCGATGAAGGATGCGCCCATCGAGATCAAGGGGCAGGTCGACAAGCGTCAGGAACTTGTCCAACCTATCGAAAAGGGCCTGTTGGCTAACGGCGATGGTAAAAACCGCGCCACGACGCAAACCAATAGTGATGGGCTTTTCTCCTATACCATCGATGCTCGAAACGATTCCGCTACTTGGGTTGATGAGTTTACGATTACCGATGATCTTGAGTGCGCCAAAGACGGCACGGCGAGATTCATCTCAATCGAAACCCCCGTCGCCATCGGCGACCTCAACGGTCTGTGCAACGTGTGGTATCGCACGACGCCGTTGGACTCGACAGACGTCGATGAACCGGCGAACGCGACACTTGACGATGGGCACGAAAATCCTTGGCTTGAGTCCGACGAAGTAAAAGAGAGCCTTGGTGAGGACTGTCGCCTCGTCGATTACGACGGCTGGCGCCTCTGGAAGGCGGATGTCTCGACCACGGAATCCACCACACTCGAGGCGGAAGAGCTCGACCTTGCATCCAATACCGTCGTAACGGGCATTCGAATTGAATACGGTGCGGTAGCTGCCGACTTTACGACTCGAAGCGATGCGGATTCTTGGACCCGCGATGATCTCAAAGATGAGCACGACGACCTTGACGATGCCAAAGCAATCCTTGGCACAGACGCTCGGGGCGCAGTCGTGCACATGCAGGCAACGTCGGCTTATACGCCCCAAGCCGCACTCACCAACAGCGCGCGCGTCGATCTTTGCCGCAACGGCGGCGGCGATAAACTTGAGTCACATGACGAGGACCGTGTCATTCAACGCTGTACCCTACCGCAGGACCTACCGGCAACAGGATCAGTTCCCATCGCCGCTTGCATCACCGCGCTCCTGACCTCGGGTGCCGCAGCCCTATGGTTCGCTCGCCTTAGGTCGATCCCAAAGAACCGCTAGCACGATGAAAAAGCGGGCGAGCCAGTCCCCCGGCTCGCCCGCTTTCAATCATTTAAATCGCCGTATCTACTCTGCAGACGAAGATCCACCATCAACGATTGCCTGCTCGGACTCAGGAATCCCATCGGCACCCGTACTCTGTTCTTGCTCCACCTCTTCGCTGATTGCGGAGGCGGGGGTCGAGCCCTTTGCACCCACGATGTAGGCAGCCCCAAATCCTAACGCAATGGCAATCAAGGTCAAAATCACGTAGACAGGCCAATGGCGCTTAATATACGAAAACACGTTGACTCCTTAGAGCTCCGTCTACGAACGGCGGATAACCTCGGTCACGACCTCGGATACCGTAGCAATGTTCGTCGGGTTGACATTGTGGGGCAGGTCGTCCTCGGTACGAGCGCAAGCCAGACGCGTGCCGTCCACGCCGGCGATGGTAAGGGCTCGGCGGCTCGCCTCGAGCGCGGCATAGGCATCGGTCTTGGCATAGGGCATCTCGAGCGCGCCACAATCGACATGGAACGACTTGCAGACCTTGCTGACCAGGTTCATGATGCGGCGATCGCCCTTGAGCAGTTGTTGTTCGCCCTCGACCGTCACAACCGAAAGCCTACCGGCGCCGACGGATTCAAGATTGATAAAGAATACGCCGCGGAGCTTATCGCGATGCGAAGCCAAGAAGGCCTTCATGCCGGCGCCATCACAATCCGAGGCGCCCGTTGCCACAAACCAGATATCGTGACCGAGCAGCTCATCATCGCCCATAGAGGCGACAGCCGAGAGCATATCTTCGGAAGAAGCGCCATCGGAAGACGTAGCGCCACCCTTCCAGCCATCGTTATCGTCCTCGAAGTTATCCCACGAACCGATACCGCGACCGGACTTCTTGGCATCGTAATCGTCTTCGACGCCCAGCCAGTCACTCATGCTGTCCTGCTCGTTTTTCTTTTTACGGCCGAACAGACCACCCAGGCCGCGCTTACGAGACTTGGGTGCCGCCGGGGCGGGAGCCGAAATGGTCTCGATCGGCTGCGCGCCCGACGCAACGGGCATAGGAGGCGCAACGGGTGCCGATGTGGGTTCGGGACCCTGGGCAGTAGCAAAGGGATCGTTGACCTGTGCGGAGGGGTCGGGAAGGTCGAACAGCGACGTGCGAGACGCAACGTTTGCCTGCTTCATGGACGGCAGCGACGGATCGGGGACCGAAGCCAGCGGAGACGAGGAAGGTGCAGGCGACGGTGCCGACGCCGGATCGGGAACATTCATCTGCGGACGCGGCGATGCCTGGGAGGAAATCTGGGCCATAAGGGAATCGACCGTTTCGTCCTGAGTGGGAGCGACATTGGCAACCGTGGCACCGGAACCACTCGGGGTCGGCATGGTGAAAATCTGCGTGGAGTAAGGCCTCGACTCATCCGTCTCGAGAGTCTCGGAAACCGCAGGCACTTCCTCCTGCTCGACCTCGGTCGAATCACCTTGATCGGCTGCCGCGTATTGCTCTTCGTCAGAGTTGGCCTCGACGGACTCGTCCTCGGCGGCATCTTGGATTTCGGCAGCATCAATAGGCTCGTCATCGTCTGCCGCGTCGCCCTGCTCATCGGAAACAGGAAGGGGCTCGGCAATCGCGGTGCCCTGCTTTTCAAACGTTATCGTGGAATCGAACTGCGCGGCATCAAACGACATGGTGCTATCGACGTGCTGCTGAGCCTCGAAAGACGTCGTCGCCTCAACAACATCCGCGGACGCCGGTTGCTGGGACTCAAAGGACGTTGTAGCTTCGGCGGCGTCGACGGGCGCGGACTGCATAGCCTCGTTCTGCTCGAACTCTTGCGCCGCGTGCTCACGTGCCACCTCGGCTGCCTGCTGCTGAGCGATAGCCTCCTGCTCGGCAGCCTCGCGTGCGGCAGCGCGCTTCTCCTCGAAATCGTCGACAAATTTCTTGCCCTTTGCAAGCGCACCCTTAAAGAAGTTGGAAGCGCTGGCGCCAATCGACGAGAACGCGGATGCAATGTCGGCATGGGGCGTTGCCGCGGGAATCTCGGCCGAGAAATCAGTATCGCTCTCGTAAGACACGCGCCTCGGCTGTTCAACGTAATCGTCGTCAGACTCGTCCGCAACGTCTTGCGCCGGCGCGGCGGGAGCCAAAATGTCCAGTCCTGCCGCGAGATCGATCGCGGACACCGCCTCGGGATCGGCAACGGCAGCGGTAACCGCGGCAGACTCATCATCCGCAGTGACAACGGGAGCACGCTCCGGCTCAAACGTCGGTTCCTCGCCCTCTTCGTAATCGAGCGTGCAGGACTCGGGAAGCATGCCGAGCGCACGGATGGCATCCGAACCAAAGCGGATATTGCCGGCGGCATTGCGATAGAGCTTGGGCTCGGGCTCGGCGGCTTCGACCGCCGCGGACTCCTCCGCCGGCTCGTCGGTGGACGTTTCCTCGGTGGACACTTCGGCCTGGACAGTCTGGTCTTGAGCCTCGGGCGCGATAACGCCGATCAGCGTCTCGTCAGCAGAGGCACCCTCAAAACCATCGATCTGCCCATCAAAAGCCTCGTCCTGCTCGGATGCGTCGACAGGCGCCACCGGCTGGCCAAACTCGTCCTCGTCGCAGGAAGGCTCCTCATATTCAATGGTGTTGCCGTAGTCGTTTTGCTGCTGGGCCGCGGCATACTCGGCCGCCGCGCGCGCCATTTCCTCGGCGCGACGCTTCTGTTCGCCAAAATAGGTATCGAATGGAATGTCGTCGGGGAACTCGTTTTCGCCCTGATAGGGGGCGACGTTGTCCATGACACCGAGCATGGCGGCAACAGAGGACTTGTTGCACACCGCGCCAGACGTGTAGGGAAGCACAAAACGGTTGGAGATGATATTGGCGGCGTTAGCCAGTGCCACAAGGGAGGCCAGAATCGCGACAACCCACAGCAGCACCTTGAGCACGCCGGGAAGCGGCAGGATACGCAGGATGGCGACAGCCGCGGGCGCGATCGTGGCGACAGGCAGAAGCTTGGCGATGAGCGCGCGATACGGAGCGTAGGGCTCGCGAGCAAGGAGCTCGGCGCGGGGGGAATCATAGTGCGCCACCACGACGACTGGGCGGTTGCGCGGAGACGCAAGCGGGCCCGAGGCCTTGTGATAGGCGATGACATTTTGGCTCACACCGATCTTTCCCAGGCGCGAAACCACGGGATGCCCCGTGCGCTCGAGCACATAGAGCACGGCGCCGACAATGGCCAGCAAGGTGCCGACCAAGCCGATACCGCCGCCGATGCCCATCAGCAGGGCGCCGGCAAACGCCAGAATACCGGTAACGGCAAACGCCAACCTGCTGGGCGCGGGAGCATTAAATTCCTGCACCTCGGGGTCAAAGCCGTGGTTGCGGAAAATCTGAGCGATATCCTCGGCAGCCAGGCGCTCTTCTTCACTGCACGCCGGCGTAATGCCGGTGTTCTGCAGCAGGTGGTTAATATAGTTCTGGGTGTTCGCCATGTGCGCTCCACATCCATAATCCGACAAATAGGCCCAATGCATGCACATTAGAACCGTATATAGTCGAAAGTATACCCCGAGCGAGCGCAAACGACCGAATTCGGGCCATCTTAACGCCGCGAGCGGACAAGGATATAGCCTAATCTCCATATCGGACTAAAATCATGGCAGCAAACGACCTTCTCATGCGAGGATTCTATGACGGCAAGCGACGCGACCGCGACAATTAAAAAGGGGGCACCCGAGCCCGGTTTCGATAAAACGGCTCAGCGCATCCTCAACCTTTTCTTTGTACTCAACAGTTCTCCCGAACCGTTGACGACCGAGCAAATCGTCCTGGATTCCGATTTGGGGTACGGCTCGGGCAATATCGACTCAGACAAGCGCAAGTTCCGCCGCGATCGCGACAAGCTGCTCGAACGCGGCATCGTTATCAGGGAGGTTCGTGCTGCCGGAGCGCAGGAAACCGAGGAGAGCGCGTGGACGATCGACCGCGAGCACACGTTTGCCGCGGGAGGCCTCATCACCGCAGACGATGCCGACATCCTGCTCAATGCCATCGACCAGACACTCGCGGCAGGCTCATCCGCCTTTGCCGCGCCGCTTGCCGACATTCGCTCCAAGATTGCCTACCTCACCGGCATGTCGACGACAGGAGAGGCACCGATCCGCCGCTCTCCCGCCGTCGATGCGGTATGGAGTGCCTTTGCCGAGCGTTGCGCGCTGCGCTTTTTGTACCAAAACGGGCGCGGTGAACAACGCGAGCGGACCGTTTGCGTCTACGGCATGTTCGAACGCGAGGGTACGGCATACTTCTGCGGCCTCGACAATGCCACCGACGACATCAGGACATTCCGCTGCGACCGTATCGTTCGCGCCTGGAGACCTTCGAAGGCCTACGCCATCCCTGCGGATTTCAACCTCAACGATTACTTATTCTTTGAGTTTGATCTTGCCGACCGCCCACCCGTTGCGGCTACGTTCTCGTTCGCGCGTGAAGCGCAGGCCGATATGATCAGCGGTCTCACACGCGGACGAGGCGAACTCATGCGCACCGAAGCAGAGTGGACCTGGACCGTTGACGTGCGCGACTTTGAAGCCGCAGCCTCGTTTTGCATGGCCCATGCCATGGATGGCATGAGGCCCGTCGCCCCCGATGCTCTCAAGCAGGCGTGGAATCACCTCATCGAAAGGACGGTGCACGAGCATGCCCGTGCGTAAACTCACCAGCGAGCAAAGACTCTCGCGCGCCATCGACATCATGGAGGCCCTCTACGCCGTCGGCGAGAATGGCATGACACGAGACGAGCTTTGCAGCCGCTTTGATATCACGGGGGCATCGCTCGACGAGATTCTCGAGATCGTCTCGACGCTTGCGGACCGAGAATCGGGCGCACGCATTATCTGCGAACGCCGCGGCGAGTGCGTGGTCCTCATCGGTGATGCGGGGCGCGTGCTACCGCTGCGTCTGAGTGCCGCCGAAGGCGCTGTGCTCAACCATGAACTTGAATCATTGGGGATCGAACCCCAGGCGGCGGCTCGAATACGGCGAGCTCTTCTTCCCAAAGAGCTCGGTTACAACCAGCGCGTCTTTGACACCGTCGCCCACGGATCGCACTGGCAGCAGCTGAGCTGCGCCATTCGGGACGGCGTTCGCTGCCGCATCTCGTATCGCTCGATGGATGACACACAAGCGCGCGAGCGTTTGGTCGACCCCTTGCGCATCACAACAAACGGCGATCAAACGTATCTGATTGCCTGGGATGTCGCGGTCGATGAACAGCGTACCTATCGTATGGATAAAATCGAGGGCTTGGTCTTGACCGACGCCTCCGTCGTGCGCCACGCACCGGAGCCCGCGACCCTCCACGACTCCCTCGCCCAGGCGGAGCGGAGCGCGAAGCTTCTCATGCCGCGCGCCTTGGCAGAGCGCCTAGACTGGCCCGGCATCATGTCGATTGAACCCAATGGGACGGACAGCTCGACAGTGAATGTGCGCTACGGCTCCGAGCGCTGGCTGTTAAGCCAGGTAATCGCAGCGGGCGGGGCCATCCGCATCTTGGATGACCCCGCCCTGTCAGAGCGCCTGTGCGACTATGCGGAGACGCTCGTCTGTCCGCTCTAATGTCGTCGGTCGTGCGCCTGTCGCCATAGCTGCAGGTAGTGGCCGATCTGGGCTGACTCGATACGCTGGTATGAACTGGTGGGCAGCGACGTTAAGAATTTCTTGCCGTAGCCCTTCGTCACCAGGCGCGGGTCGGCCAAAATGAGTACGCCACAATCGGTCGATGAGCGAATGAGGCGACCGGCTGCCTGCTTGACCTCGAGCACGGCCTCGGGAAGCGAATAGCGCGCCCAAGCGCGGTCTTCGCGCAGATTGCGCTCGCATGAGAGCGGGTCTGTGGGGCTCGAAAACGGCAGCTTGGGGATGATGACGCAGCGCAGCGTCTCACCGCTGGCGTCAAACCCCTCCCAAAAGGCCTTGAGCGCAAAGAGCGACGAGGTCGGTTCGTTGATAAAGCGATCGCGCAGACGGCGAGGAGACGAGTTGCGCTGCTGGCAGTTGAGTTCCAGACCCGCACGAGCCATCTTGGGCTCGACGCGAGCGTACAGCTCCTCCATGTCACGCCTATTGGTGAACAGCGTGAGCACCGAGCCGCCCATGGCAAGATGAGCGTCGACCAGCACACGCTCGAGCGCCGAAAGATAGCTCTCACGATCGCGCGGATCGGGGATATCGCCCGCAACGACTACAGCCATATTCGAATCGAAGTCGTAGCTCGAATCCAAGTGCAGCGACGATGATGTCGAGGTGCCGATGCGATCGAGGCCGACGGCATGGTTAAAGTGCTCAAAGCTCTTGGAAACCGTCATGGTCGCCGATGCGAAGATAGCCGTGTGGACCTCGGGTAGCCACTCGGTTGCCAAGGCCTCGCCAATATCGATGCGCTCCGCGGTCATCGACTCGCCGCCGGCACGCAGCCTTCGATTGACCTGCAACGAGTACACGTAGTGTTCGTCGGTACCGTCAATGATGAGCTTGAGGTTCTCGGCCAGCTCATGCAGGCGGCGCGAGATATCAGCCAGGTCGACAACAACCTCGGGCTTGTCGGCGGCGACGGCTTGTACCAGCGCGTCGACGCTCTTGTCAGCTTGTTCCAATGCGTCGATGGCAGTGTAGGCCGACTGTAAGAAATCATGCCAGTCGTCAGATTCGCGCAGCTCGGGGCCAATCCATAGGTTCGCATTGTCATATCCCCCGCGCGCACGGCGGCCAAGCTCGCGAACGCCGTCAAACACATCGGCAATCGCCGTACTCGCACGCACAACCGTCGACGTCGCCTTGGCGGTAAGACCCAGGTAAAGCGTAGAGCCCTCCGAGGTTGCCAAATCGCGGGAAACCTGGCTCAGCGCACCGGTGCTCGAGCCACCCAGGCGCTCAAACAGAACGCGCGATTCATCCGCCGACACCACGCGCGCCCATTGACGGCGCGCCTCGCGCTCGATGGAGTGGGCCTCATCGATCACCCAGTGACGAATCGGAGGCAAGATTCTGCCCTCGGCCGCGACATTGCGGAACAGCAGGGAATGGTTGGTGACCACCACATCGGCATGCGCCGCGCGACGGCGGGCGCCGTGGACGAGGCATTTATCGGGGAAAAACGGGCATAGGCGACGGGCGCACTCGCGCGACGCCGTCGTAAAGTCGGGACGGTTGACGCTGCGCCAGCGAATGCCGAGCGAGTCGAGGTCGCCATCGGCCGACTGACACACGTACGCCATGATGACCGCGACTGCCGTAAGCGTGTCGGCAGGATCACGCTTGGTCGTAATTTCGACTTGGCCGCGGCTCATGCGCTCAAGTTTGCGCAAGCATGGATAGTGGTCATAGCCCTTGAGGGCGCAAAACGATAGGCCTCCGTCCAGCTGCTCGGCAAGTTTGGGCAGCTCATGATACATGAGCTGGTCCGCAAGATTATTCGATTTAGTCGCGATACCAACCGTAATGTTGTTGCGGCGCGCGGCCTCGGCAAAAGGCACCAGGTAAGCCATCGATTTGCCGACGCCTGTGCCCGCCTCAATCACGCGATGCGTTCCCGTAACGAGTGCGTCACGGACCTCGAGCGCCATCGCGATCTGCTCATCACGCGGCTCGTACGTGGGATACATGCGATTAACCAGGCCGCCCGGGGCATAGTCCACCTCGATTTCCTCGCGACTCGGCATCTTAAGGACCGGTAGCTCGTCCGCATCAACGCGATCATCGGCCCGATCGGCCCTGAGTACGTCGGCGCGGGCGGCGCTGAGAGAGAAGATGGAACCGGGGTTCTGTCCCGCCAAGAACGAGAAGATGGGACGATAGGACCAGGGTACGTCGGGGTGCATGTCGGCCAGGCGCGCCATTAAGCCCTGAGGCAAGTCGGTAAGCGCCACGAGCAGCACGCGCCAAACACCACACAGGGCGTCGACATCGGCGTTGGCGCGGTGCGACACCGAGTCGCAGCCAAACAGGTCGGCCATGAAAGACAGCTTGTGCGAGGCCAGGCGCGGAAGTGCGATGCGCGACAGTGCCAGCGAATCGATCCAGATGTCGCTGACGTTGACACCGCCCTTGACCGACTCGATAAACGAACGGTCGAAGGTGGCGTTATGCGCAATCACCGGGCAGCCGCCGACAAAATCGGCGAGAGCAGCCACGGCATCGACGGCCGATGGGGCATCCACCACATCGGCGTTTGTAATGCTCGTGAGTTCGGTAATCTCGGCGGGAATCAGCTGCTTGGGATGCACGAAGGTATCAAACCGATCGACAACCTCGCGGCCGGAAAGGCGGGCCGCCGATATCTCGATAAGCTCGTTGTCCTGCACCGAAAGACCCGTGGTCTCGGTATCGAGGACGATAACATCTTCCTCGATGAGACCAAACGATTGGGTTTTGGCGCGCTCGGCAAGCGTGGCATAGGAATCGATGACAAACTGCGGCGTTCCCGACGAAACAGCGTCCTCGATTAGCATGCAACGCCCGCTCGACGAAGTCCCATACGAATCAGACTGTCACAGACCTGCGGGAACGTCATGTCGTCGGTGTGGCGGATCTCATCCGGATACAGCGACGTATCGGTCATGCCGGGAATGGTATTGGTCTCGAGGATAACGGGGCCATCCTCGCTCACGATAAAGTCGCTGCGCGAGATACCCAGGCAGCCGAGTGCCTTATGGGCAGCACAGGCGAGCTCCTGGGCACGAGCGTAGTTCTCGGGCGAAATCTGTGCCGGAATGCGATGGATGTCCGTAGGGTCGACATACTTTACGTCCAGATCGTAGAACTCGCAGTCCTCGGGCTTACGGATCTCAACGATCGGCAGAGCGCGCACGTCATCTTCGCCGTATACGCCGACGGTGATCTCGGTACCCTCGATGCACTTCTCGACCAGCACTTTGTCGCCGTACTCAAACGCCTTGGCGATTGCCGCGGGCAGCTCGGAGGGCTCATGGACCAGGGAAATGCCATAGCTGGAACCGTTGACGGCCGGCTTCACAAAGCAGCGCTCGCCACAAACCTCGACGATATGATCGATATCGACTTCATCGCCCACCTCGAGCGCAAGGCCGGGGGCAACAGGAATGCCCGCCTTGGCGTACAGGAGCTTAGAGACCTCCTTGTCGGCACCGCAGGCGCTGGCAAGCACGCCCGAGGCCGTGTAGGGGATACCCAGGGTCTCCATGGCGCCCTGCATGGCGCCATCCTCGCCGCCGGCACCGTGCATGGCGATAAACGCCACGTCAAAGCCGCCGGTCGCCATGGTTACCATAAAATCATCGGCAGCCGTGTCGAGCAGCTCCACCGAAGTGTAGCCGGCCTCCTTCAAGGCAACCACGACGTTCTTTCCCGAATTGAGCGAGATCTCGCGCTCAGCGGAATGACCGCCCGCTAAGACCGCTACGTGCATGTTCTCTAGGCTTTTACCCGGCATGGGCAGACTCCTCCTCTATAATTTCTGCAGCTGATACCATATTGTAGCGATACCCTCTACGTTTCCCCAAAATCGAAAGGCTTCCATGAATCCCAGGACTAAATCTCAGGACATTCGCGACTTGAGCCAAAACGATATTCGCGACCTTGTGGCCGAACTTGGCCAGCCCGCCTTCCGCGCGAAGCAGCTCATCGAATGGGTCTTCGAGAAGAACGTTTGTTCGTTTGACGATATGACCAACCTTCCCAAGGCTTTCCGCGAACAGCTTAAAGAGGCTTTTGCCTTCGACACGCCGGCTGAACTAACCAAGCAGGTTTCCAAAGATGGCTCTCGCAAGTATCTGCTCGAGTACCACGACGGCATTTCCGTCGAGACCGTCGGTATGCCCCGTCGTAACAAGCTTTCCGTCTGCGTTTCCACCCAGGCAGGCTGCGGCATGGGCTGCGCCTTTTGCGCTACCGGTCTCAATGGCCTCAAGCGCTCTCTGACCGCTCAAGAGATCGTCGACCAGGTGCTTCATGTATCCAACGACTTTGGCGAGCGTGCCACGAGCGTTGTCTTCATGGGCCAGGGCGAGCCGTTTGCCAACTACGATGAGGTTCTCAAGGCACTGCGAATCCTCAACGACCCCGATGGCATTGGTATCGGTGCTCGTCACCTCACCGTCTCTACCAGCGGCGTTATTCCCGGTATTCGCAAATTTGCCGATATCCCCGAGCAGTTCACGCTTGCCGTTTCCCTGCATTCCGCCATCCAGTCGACACGCAATAAGCTTATGCCCGGTGTTAAGAAGTACACGCTACTTCGCCTTCACGAGGCGCTTCAACTCTACACCGAGAAGACTGGCCGCCGCCCGACCTATGAGTATGCCATGATCGAAGGCGTCAACGATACGAATCCCGAGATGCAGGCGCTCTGCGACTTCTGCGAGGGAACGTTGTGCCACGTTAACCTGATTCAGCTTAACGACATCGAGGGCAGCCCGCTCAAGCCGTCGCCGATTCATAAGGTTGAGGATCTTCAGCGTCGTCTTGAGTCCCGTGGCATCGAGACCACGATTCGTAACTCCCGTGGTAACGATATTGACGCCGCTTGCGGACAGCTGAAGCAGCGCTTCAAAGTTCAGAAGAACGCATAGGGGAGTCGCATCCCAAAACGTTTCATGTGAAACATTGAACGACCCCGGTTACAGAATATGCAACCGGGGTCGTTTCATTTATTGACCTTAATTTTGAATCAGCTGCTACCTGTCCGATTTTTTACGGCCAAAATAAGGGGTCCTTGTCTCATGAATCAGACAAGGACCCCTCAAAATATGCTGAGTAATTGTTAGGTACCTAATAGCCTACATTTTCCCATTGGTTGCTAACCCAACCTTGATTAATCTTTGGATTCTTCGTTACCTGAGCAGTACGCATAGTAACATCTTCTGTCATAACATCCATTTTCTTCTTGGAAGTATCGACGATATCTTGCGCACCTCGAAGCAGACGACCTCGAAGTTCATCGTCTGTCGCGATCTTATATCCAGCAAAGGCACCAGCCGCGACAGTCGTCGCCAATGCAATCGCAGTTAAAATCTTATTCCTCATCTTGGCCTCCTTGATCAAACTGAATCATTTCGCCAAGAATACGAGAGAGCTCTTCCTCGTCTTTAAACTCAATCTCAATCTTGTTCTTTCCACGCGAGCTCTTCACACGCACGTTGGTATTAAATACCTGACGAAGCACACGGGCAGCCTTTTTAAAAGACTGAGGCGTTGCGGGCCTCGGCGTCTTAGGTGTCTCTCCTGCAGAAAACAACGGAGCGAGATTTTCTGTCGCTCTTACGGAAAGGCCCTCTGCAACAACCTTCTCTGCAAGTCGAATTCGAGCGTCCTCATAGGGAACTGCAAGAATAGCACGCGCATGACCAGCAGTAAGTTTGCCCTCAAAAATCATCTGCTGAACAACTTCAGGGAGATCGAGAAGGCGCAGCGAGTTTGTAATTGCAGAGCGTGACTTGCTTACCGCCCTCGACAATGCCTCCTGGGTCATACCGCTGGCATCGATGAGCTGTCGATAGCCCTTAGCCTCTTCGACGGGATTCAGATCAGAACGTTGCAGGTTTTCGATAAGAGCAAGAGCCAGCATCTCTTCATCGTTAACATCTTTAATGATGACAGGCAGTTCCTCAAGACCAGCAAGCTTTGAAGCTTGGTAACGACGCTCACCAGCAATGATCTCATAGCCGTTTCCATGCTTGCGAACCAAAAGCGGCTGCAAAACGCCGTGTTCTTGGATTGACTCGCTTAACTCGCGAAGTTCAGTTTCGTTAAAATGAATTCGTGGCTGATTTGGGTTGGGAACGATATCCTCAATAGGTAGTTTTGTTTCAGATGCGGTATTTGCAGCCGATGTAGCCGAACCACCGGTCTCATACTCGGCCTCTGAGACCAAAGCATTGAGTCCACGTCCCAATCCGCCACGTTTCTTTACACTAGGCACGCTTGATCACCTCTTTTGCAAGGTTCATATACGCTTTTGCACCCTTATTTTGAGGTGCATAGGTAATTACCGGTTCTCCAAAAGACGGAGCTTCGGAGATTTTAACCGTACGGGGGATCAGCGTCTTAAACGCCTTATCACCAAAGTACGATTGAACCTCCTCAACAACCTGATTCGATAGAGAAGTACGCGAGTCATACATGGTCATAAGCACACCATAGGTGTCTAAGCCTTTGTTCAGACGTGATTTGACCATCTTCATTGACTCAAGCAGCTTCGTAACGCCCTCGAGTGCATAATACTCGCATTGGATCGGAATCAAAACGCTGTCTGCTGCGGTCAAGGCGTTGATAGTAAGCAGGCCGAGCGAGGGGGGACAGTCAATGAAAATAAAATCGAACTCGTCCTGAATCGGCTCAAGCAAATCTTTGAGGCGGGTTTCACGAGCGATTGCGCTTACGAGCTCAATTTCCGCGCCTGCAAGCTGAATTGTAGCCGGAATAACGAATACCTTTTTACAATTTGTATCAAGAACAAGTGATTCTGCCGGCACATCATTCAACAATGCATCATAGATGCAGTGATCAAGGTCTTCTTTTTCAATTCCGAATCCACTGGTGCTGTTTCCCTGCGGATCAAAATCGACAATCAGTGTCTTACGACCCTGCTCACCCAGTGCCGCTGCAAGGTTTACAGCCGTCGTTGACTTACCGACGCCGCCTTTTTGATTGATGATTGCAATGATACGCGTGTCTCTTGCGCTCTTAGAACGCTTAACGTCGCGAAATCCCACGGTCCCTCCTGGTGTGTATTAAAGCTGTCAAACGGAGGATGTTTCACGTGAAACATTCCGATTCGATATCAACCGCCATGTTTCACGTGAAACACCGCAAGTTGTTAGTATCCATTATGTTTCACGTGAAACATCTAGGCAAGCGGATTCTTCTTTGCCATGCCATTTGCACGAGGCAATGAGACGGATGCTGGATGACTCTTCTTAAGAACAATGAACTCCCTGTGGCCCAGGCCCTCAGGCAAATCGATAGCGTCATTCAGAAGCAAAGTAAAGCCGCAAATCTTTGCAGCTGACATGCCAGAAGCAAGCTCCTCATCCGAAGGATTGCCCTTGGTGATAACAAATAGCCCTCCATCCTTGAGGTACGGAGCCGCATACTCAACAAGAATCGGTAGAGGGGCCAGTGCGCGGGCGGTTACAACAGAGAACTGCTTCTTATGGCTTCGAGCATATTCTTCAAGACGATTATGAACCGCATGAGCACGTTTCAATCCAAGAGCATGGACAAAGGAATTAACAGCATCAACCTTCTTGCCAACAGAGTCAATATAAGTAGCTTTACGATGCGTGGTTATGGTTAATGGAATACCAGGGAAGCCCGCACCTGTTCCCATATCGAGCAAAGCTCCCTCAGGAGCCTTATTGATATATGGGAGCAAAACAAGTGAGTCAAGGATATGAAGTACTGCAGCACCTTCTACGTTAAGAATACGGGTGAGATTGGTTGTCTTATTTGTTTCAAGAACCAAATCCAAATGCTGGATACATTTCCTCAGCTCAACATCAGTTACGCTCAAGGAATACTCTTTGCAATAGGAAGTTAGACGACTCAACATCTCGTCAGCCTGCTGATCAGTAAGTACTAACAACGAAAGCTCCTTTCTGACAAAAATCAGTGTATCGAGAACTTTTGACAAAAAAAAGGGACGTGGAAACCACGTCCCCTTAGCATAAGCTCGAGTAGATTATCGAGCAACAATCACTACATGGCGATCAGGGTCAGAACCCTCAGAATGAGTATCGACCGCATCATTGCCGCGAAGTGCAATGTGAACCAGTCGTCGCTCGTAGGCATTCATGGGCGGAAGCGAAACACTCTTGTGAGTGCGGATGGCGCGCTCGGCAGCAGACTGAGCCATGGAGGCAACCTTGTCCTGACGGCGGCTCTTGTATCCCTCGACGTCCACTACAACCGGATACCTAAAGCCAAGCTTGCGGCTCACCAGCAAAGAGAACATAACCTGAAGGGCATCAAGGGTGCGACCATGACGGCCAATGAGAACAGCAAGATCGGGAGCCGTTACATCCAGAATCAGCTCACCCTCGTCACCCTCATACTCATCGATGGGAGAGTTGGCGGCATCGAAGTGCGAAAGGATGGAACGCAGGATGGAAATCGCAACATCGGCAATGGTGTCGAGCTCCTCATCGGTCAGCTCTTCACCAGCCTTGTAGCGCTGTGCAATCTCGGGATAATCGCCCGCGACCTGCGGGGCAACCTCCTCAAGCATATCCTCGATGATCTCTTCAGACATATCGTACTCCAAAAGTTAGGTACCTAAATAAGATTGATATCCCACTACTTCTTCTTGTGCGGGCGCGGCTTCTTCTCTCGACGAGTGACCTCAACCTGCAGCGGCGCGTTCTTAAGCCGCTCCTCCTCATCGGCCTTGGCCTTCTCGATAACCTTCTGCGTCACAAAAATCTGCTGGATAACCTGCCAAGCAGACGAGACGTCGTAGTACAGCAGAACACCAACGGGAAGGCTCCAGCCCATCCAAAGCATCATGACCGTCATGACAACAGCCATCATACGCATGCTCTGAGCCTGCTGGCCGGTCTGGTTGCGCGACATATAGAGCTGCGGAATCAGGGTCAGGACGGCGAACAGAATCAGGCAGACCAGCGCAGGCAGCGCAACCATAAAGCCATCGGCAAAGGAAGCGCTCGGCGTGGTGGTCAGGTCGGGCAGGATGTTGAAGAACGAGAACGTGCCGTCGTTAAAGTACTGCGGCAGGTTGCGCAGCAATGTATACAGGGCGAACAGGATAGGCATCTGAATCAGCAGCGGCAGACAGCCAGCCATGGGGTTGAACTTGTTCTCGCTGTAGAACTTCTGCATCTCCTCGGCCTGACGCTGGGGATCGTCGGCATAGCGCTCCTGGATCTCGAGCATCTTGGGCTGCAGCACCTGCATGCGAGCCGTCGACTTGGTCGACTTGAGCATAAGCGGCGTCAGCAGCAGACGGATGATGACCACCAGGATGATGATGGACAGGCCCCAGTCGACCGCAAAGGTCTGGATGAGCTTGAGCAGCTCGAAAAGAATGTTAACGATCCAATCCCACATGTAAGTTTTCCTCCGATAGCGAGTGCCCGCTAGGGCACAGGGTCATAACCGCCGACGTGCAGGGGATTGCAGCGAGCGATGCGCCTCACGGCAAGCCAGCAGCCTCTCAAAACACCGTGCTTCTCAATCGCCTGGATGGCGTATTGCGAGCACGTTGGGTAATAAATGCAGGCGTCAGGCAATAAGGGCGAAATAACCTGTTGATATATGCGAATAGGAGCGATGGCAACACGTCGCAAAACGTGATTGCTCATCGCTCCTCCCCGGCAACGCCGGCGCGCTTCATAAGCGAACGCAACGCCTTGTCCATCTCCTGCGGCGAGGAAACCCTCGTCTTGGGAGTTGCAAACAAGATGATGTCATAACCCGCAACGGGAAATCCGCAGCTGCGGGCGGCCTCGCGCATCACACGCTTAGATCGGTTGCGCACGACGGCACAACCGAGTCGCTTAGCACCAACGAAGGCGACCCTTCCGGAGTCGCCTTCACCAACCGATTCACATATGGTCATTCGAATAAGAGGGTGATTGAAACGACGCCCCTGACTGAACACATGCTCGAAATCTTGCCGAGACTTAATAGTCT
This sequence comes from uncultured Collinsella sp., assembly GCA_958427975.1. GTDB lineage: Bacteria > Actinomycetota > Coriobacteriia > Coriobacteriales > Coriobacteriaceae > Collinsella. Next base: position 28,881 of record CAUAEH010000015.1, read on the forward strand.
TCATGCGAGATGTGTGTATCGCTGCTAGACAGTGAGACGCTTGCGGCCCTTGGCGCGACGACGGGCGAGCACGGCACGACCACCCTTAGTGGCCATACGGGCACGGAAGCCATGGGTCTTGGCACGCTTACGCTTATTAGGCTGATACGTACGCTTCATCTTAAGTTCCTCCTGCTGCATTTCGAGTGTCCGCGGGGACGCGGACGCAGATATAGACACGTGAGCTTGAAGATTGTAGGGAAATCAATGTTCAAATGTCAAGAAATCAAAGGTAAAAGGTTGCGCAGTTCACACGGTTCCCCCATAAGCACAACCGAAATTTGCGCCTCATGGCAACCTTTCACGATATTTCATCGAGTTTTCAACAGGTCATGTTGGCAATGTTGAGAACTTTTCACCCGTTTTCCAAAGTTTTCAACAAGTTTTGAAAAGTTGTCGAAAGATGAGAAACGTTGCACGGTGAGCTACTATTTGTTCGAAACCTTTTGAAAGATTGCGAGCGGCATGTCTGACGACTTTTACACCATGGTCGATTCCGGAGACCCGGCACCCGACAACGAGCACATCACCGGCGTGCGCGAAGAGCGTGCGGAAGGCGAGCAGACGACCACGCAGGCGCCAAAAGCCATGTACGCCGCGCGCATCGCCGTCTATGATGACATGCTGTCGACACCGCGGGTGATCGTCATTGATCCGCAAGATGTCCGCACGTATTTGGAAGAGACGACCAACACCGTCTACCAGTGCATGAAAGAACAAGGTGGCCATATCTCGCTCATGGTCATCCGCGAGATTGTCGAAAACTTTATCCACGCACACTTTGCCGAGCCCATCATCTCGATTCTGGACGGCGGAGACACCATCCGCTTTGCTGACCAAGGACCCGGCATCGACGACAAGGAACGTGCTTTCGACTTTGGCGTTACCAGCGCAAACAGCAAGATGAAGCGCTATATCCGTGGAACCGGAGCAGGGTTTCCCATGGTGCAGGAGTATTTGGAAAACGCCGGCGGTGCCGTATCCATCGAGGACAACATGGGCAACGGCACCGTGGTTACGGTAAGCCTGAACCCTAAACGAGTGCAGGAAATCGAGCGTGCCGGCGGACGCGGTGCTGCCGTGCGGCCCGAGACGGAGCAGCCCACATATCCCCTACCGGGAGCTTTTGCGCAGCAGCCCATGGCAACGCAGCAGATGCAGCCCCCCGTGGGGCAGATGCAGCAGCCCGGAATGCTTCCTACACGAGAGCCCCAGGCGGCATCGATGTCGATGCCGCCAAACATGCCAGAGGCCATACCGCTGGCGGATCAGGATGCAGTAACAATGCGGCAGGCGACGGGGGCACCGGGTGGCCAGCAAATGGGCTATCAGCCGTACCAACAGGGATATCCATATCAGCAGATGCCGCCACTGGGGTATGGCCAGCAGTTCCCGCAGCAGTACCAGCAGGGATATCAGCAGCCGTACCAGCAGATGCCGCAGCAGCAGTACAACCCCTGGGCCCAGCAGATGCCTCCGCAGCCTTACCAACAGTGGCCTCAAAGTTTTCAACAGCAAATGCCGCCGATGCAGAGTTCTCAACAACCAGCAGCTCAAATGATGTATCCTAATGCAGCAAATCAGTATGCGCAGCCACAACCGAACGTGTTCGTAAGCGATCGCGGCAACGCCGCGCTGGGCTATCTGGCGCAAAATCAAGCGTGCGGTGCAACCGATCTGGCGAGGGCGTTTGGAAACTCGGCCCCCACTTGGTCACGCACGCTCAATGACTTGGCGCAGGCCGGCTTGGTCATCAAGCATGGCCAGAAATACCATCTGACCGAACTCGGCGCCGCTCGCGTGCGAGCTCAGAGCTAAAGAACGGGAGAGACAGTGGACGAGGAAGCAAGCATCATCCTGGGGGATGCCATCGCCTTTTGCCAGCGCGACGGCCAAGATGCACGCCTCATCAACATGCTGGGGCAATCGCGCGCCATAAGCCTGACCGAAGATACGCTCACGATCGAGGCCCCCTCGCGCTTTGCCATCGCGCAGCTCAAAAAGCATCAGCCGACTATTGAGGCTTATCTGGAAGAAATCGCCTTTGCACCGATCGCGCTCGACATCGTGGCACCGCAAGGCGTCGCGACGGAATCCGCCGCCGCGACGGCGCCCGCCACGGCTCCCGCTGCTTCCCCGGCGGTGCCGGCCTCCGCAGGCGACGTGTCGACAATCGAGCACCAGCACAGCGATGTTTCCCGTGAAACCATGGCACCGTTGCCGACCGCGGCGGCGACGTCAACGAACGCACCCGTCACGCACATGCCCATCGCTCACGACGCAGCGGCGGGCGCGGATTCGGGCATTGCAATCAAGAACACGCTCTCGGCCGATGATTTTCGTCGCATGATGAACCAGATGAAGGGCGGAGCGCCGACCAAATCCACGCAAACTGCGACCCCCGCTTCACCCGTGCCAGTACCGACCGTGCCGGCCGAGCAGAATACGGATGGAGCCCCGCTCGCCGCGAACTCAAAATTTACCTTTGAGAACTTTGTCTACGGACCCGAGAACAGCCATGCCTATCGCTCGGCACTCAAGTTTGCCGCCCTCGCGGACGAGCGCGGCACGTGCACATCGCTGTTCATCTACGGCAAATCGGGCCTGGGCAAGACGCACCTGCTGCTTGCCATCAAAAACGAGCTCGCCGAGAAGTCGCCCGAGATCAAGGTCAAGTATGCAAACTCCCAGGCGTATCTGGACGACCTGATGACCGAGTTCGACCGTCAAAAGAAGAGCAACGCCCCCATCATGCAGGCGTACCACGGCGTGGACGTGCTCATCATCGATGACATCCAAAACATCATAGGCAAGCGCGCGAGCGTGGACTACTTTTTCCAGCTCATGGACGAGTTCATCCGCAACAACAAGAAGGTCGTCATCGCGGCAGACCGCGCCCCCAAGGACCTGAGCATGGACGAGCGTCTGACCAGCCGCTTCAACGCCGGCATGCTCTGCCTGGTCGCAGAGCCCAGCTACGAGATGAAATACAAGATCTTGCAGCGCTATTACGAGAACACCATCGCCGCCGCTCCCGAGGCAGGCGACGACTCGCTGCTGGCGGCCTATGGGGGCGACGGCGGGCACCTGACCGACGAGCACTTTAAACACATGGCCGAGGTCTCGGGCACCAACATCCGCGAACTCGAGAGCTTTTGCGAGCGCTGCGCCGGCGAGGCGGGCGACCGCGAGCGCGAGGGCGGGGAACTCACCTTTGACGATATCGACGCCATCGCCAGCCAGTACTTTGACACATCGGCCAAAAAGATCAACGTCCAGACGGTTCAGTCCGTCATCGAAGAGCAGTACGGCGTGACGCACGAGGAGCTCATCGGCCCGCGTCGCAACGCCAATATCGCCAAAGCACGCCATATCGCTATCTACCTGGCCATCGAGATGTGCGAGATGACGACCACGGCGGTGGGCGCCGAATTTGGCAACCGCAACCACTCGACCGTCAGCACGAGCTACAAAAAGGTCCAGAAGATGATCCAGGAAGACCGCACCGTCACCGAAGACCTTAAGTCGCTGCGCGATAAAATTACACTGCGCTCGTAGGGAAATAGAGACACCTGTTGAAAACTTGTCGAAACCACGGGCATAAGGTGTCTAAAACCCAACCCGCGGTGATGAAAAGTTTTGCGCAGGTTTTGAACGTGGAAAACCACCCCTGTTGCACACAGGTTGCTGTCGATTCTCTTTTTGGGTCTGACCTGCGTCTTTGGGAGTAATCAACAGTTTCGTCAGTGCTATTACTATTATTAAGATATTTATATCTATAGAAAGGTATTAAAAGATGAAGTTCACCGTCAGCCAGAGCTCGCTTACACAAGCCATCGGCGTCGTTATGAAGGGTGTCGCTTCGGCATCCACCCTCCCCATCCTGTCGGGCGTGCTCGTTAAGGCCCAAGACGGCATCTTGGAATTCCAGACCTCTAACTACACCATCTCGATCCGTCATCGCATCGCGGCGCATGTCGAAGAAGAGGGCGAGATGGTTATCCCCTGTAAGATGCTCTCCAATATCACCAAGACCCTCCCCGATGCCCCGGTCACCTTTGAGCTGTCCGAGCGCCAGGTGCTGATTGGTTGCGAGAAGAGCTCTTTCCGCCTGAACACGCTCGATGCTAATGACTTCCCCGAGTTTCCGGCCTATGCCATCGAGAGCGCCGTGGAACTGCCGACCGATATCTTGTCCGAGATGGTCGGCCGCGTGTGGCGCGTCACCTCGACCGACAAGGCCCGCCCCATCCTGGGTGGCGTGCACATGAAGGTCGAGAACAACACCGTGCGCCTGGTGGCGACCGATTCCTTCCGTTTGGCCGTGTGCGATACGCAGGTCGAGACCTCGACCCTCGAAGGCTCCTTTGAGCTCAACGTTCCGGCTGACGCCTTTAACGACGCACTGAACATCATGGCCAGCCAGGCGACCATCATGATCGGGGCTACCGACACCCAGGTCGTCTTTGAGGCCGGCAACACCACCTACGTGTCGCGTCGCATCGAGGGCGTGTACCCCAACTACAAGCAGCTCATCCCCGATTCGTGCGTGACGAGCGTCAAGATCGACGTCGCCGCCTTTAACGCCGCCCTCAAGCGCGTGGCCGTTATCGCGAGCGCCAACCCCGCCGTCAAGTTCGAGATCGATGTCGAGAACGGGCAGATGGGCCTGTCCTCCATCTCCAATGACCAGGACCTTGCGCAGGAGACAATCGATGTCGAGGCCGAGGGCGAGTCGGGTACCATCGCCTTCAACTACCACTACATCTTCGGCTGCCTCAATGCCCTGTCCAAGGAGAAGGAGATCACGCTGGAGCTCAAGAGCTACTCGCAGGCGGGCATCTTCAAGTCCTACGACAAGATCAACTACCTGTACCTGGTCATGCCGGTTCGCATCTAGCGCTGCGCCATGACCATGTTCGCCCGCGATCTTTCCGTCGCGCACTACCGCAGTTTCGAGAGCTATCGTCTTGCCCTGGACGAGGGCGTGACGATACTTGCGGGACCCAACGCGGCGGGAAAGACCAATCTCATAGAGGCGCTGCAGCTGCTGACGAGCGGCGCCTCGTTTAGGCATCCGACCGCAGCTGAGCTCGTCCATGATGGCGTGGGCTCGTGCAAGATCGAGCTGAGGCTCGAGGGCGACGGCCGCGTACTTGATATGGGATTGAGCGCGGAGGACGGTAAACGCTCGTTTAGCCGCAACGGCAAGAGATGCTCTGCCGCCGGTGTGCGCGGGGTTCTGCCGAGCGTGCTGTTTTGCCCCGACCATCTGGACATGGTTAAGCGAGGCGCCAGTGTGCGCCGCGCCGCCCTCGACGACTTTGGCATGCAACTGAGCGCACGCTATGCCGATCTTGCGAGCACCTATGGTCGCTGCGTGACCCAGCGCAACGCCTTGCTCAAGGAAACCTGGTGCTGCCGCGAGATGCTCGGCGCGTGGAACGATTCGATTGCCCGCGCGGGCGCGGCTCTGCTCGTGCACCGGTTGGCCCTGCTCGACCGGCTGGCGGGCCATGTGCGTACTGCCTACGGGCAAGTGGCGTCCGGTGAAGCCGCCAACGTGTCCTATGCGTCCACGCTGGGGGATTTGCCCCAGGTCGAGGATCGCGAAGAGCTGAAGGGCTGGGTGTACGAGCGCATGCTGGCTGCCCTTGATGGGCACGCCGACGAGGAAATTCGCCGCGGCGTGACGTTGGTGGGACCGCATCGCGACGAGATTGAGTTTACCGTTGCGGGTCGCTCCGCCCGTTCATTTGCCAGCCAAGGACAGCAGCGAACGTTGGTACTGTCCTGGAAGGTGGCCGAGGTGGCCGTGGCTCGCGATGTTCTGGGTACTGCTCCGCTGTTGCTTCTGGATGACGTGATGAGCGAGCTCGACGGCGAGCGCCGCGGTGCTTTTCTGCGGCTGATCGGCGATGATATCCAAACGGTCATAACCACGACCAACCTGGGATACTTTACCGATGACCTGCTTGATCGAGCCAAGGTGGTGAGCATGGGTGAGACGTGCTAATTACGAGCGCGAGAGCGAGACGGTCGCCTTCAGTGGGTTTTTGAACGCAGAGCGCCAGCGCATCCTGGCGTCGGCGACGCCTGAGCGCCGTGCGCAGATGGAGACCGCCGAGGAGTCGCGCGCGGTCTATCGCGCGTGGAACGCGGTGTGCTCGGGCACGCGCGAGGGGCGGCATGTGACGGGCCTGCGCTACCTGCCCGAGTCCAATGAGCTGCTGGTATATCTCGACTCGCCCTCGTGGACGCAGGAAATGACGTTGTTGCGCGAGATCATCCGCGCGCGCATGGAGCGCGCCGGTGCGCATGTGGACGGCCTGGTGTTCAAAACCACCGCGCCCGGTCACACGCCGCCCGCCGCCAAGGAGCGCCTTCGCCCAGCGACGACCGAGCGCCCGCCGGCCCCACACGCCGACCTCAGCGATGCCGAGCGCACCGAGATTGAGCGCCAAGTGGCGCCCATCGAAGACCAAAAACTGCGCGAGGCCCTCGAGAACGCCATGAGAGCCAGTGCCGAGTGGGCCAAGGGCGTGCAAAGCAAAAAAGAGCCTTAAATCGCATCTGGTGGCCTTGTAGAGCCAAATACCCTCGTTCCCGAGGGTATTTTTTTACGATAAACTAGTAAGGCTGTACACATTTTCTTGACTGAAGGAGGACGTGTGGCAAACGAAAACGATTACGATGGCGGCGAGATTAAGATTCTCGAAGGTCTCGAGGCCGTTCGTAAGCGCCCGGGCATGTATATCGGCTCGACGAGCGCCAGCGGTCTGCATCACCTGGTGTGGGAGATCGTTGACAACTCCGTCGACGAGGCCATGGCCGGTTTCTGCACCGAGATCCAGGTGACGGTCCACGCCGACAACTCCATCACGGTCGTCGACAACGGGCGCGGCATCCCCGTCGACGAGCACCCTGTTAAAAAGATCCCGACGCTCGAGGTCGTCATGACGATTTTGCACGCCGGCGGTAAGTTCGATAATTCGGCCTATAAGGTCTCGGGCGGCCTGCACGGCGTTGGCATCTCCGTCGTCAACGCACTGTCCAAGCGCGTGGTCGTTCAGGTTCGTCGCGACGGCAACACCTACGAGATGGAGTTCTCGCGCGGCAAGACCGTCAAGAAGATGGAGGTCGTGGGCACCTCGGATTCGACGGGCACCACCGTCACCTTCTGGCCCGACGATGAGATCTTCGAGACCTGCATCTACGATTTCGATACGCTGCATAACCGTCTGCAGGAGACGGCGTTCCTCAATAAGAACCTCAAAATCGTGCTGACCGACGAGCGCGAAGCGACTCCCCACGTGGAGGAGTTTTGCTACGAGGGCGGCATCATCGACTTCGTCAAGTTTCTCAACGAGGGCAAGGACGTCCCCGAGGCCTTTAAGGAGCCCATCTACATCGAGGGCAAATCGGACCCGGACGCGCCTGTGGCCAAGATGGGCGAGGTCGAGGTTTCCCTGCAGTGGAATAGCGGCTACGGCGAGAACGTCATGTCGTTTGCCAACGACATCTACACCCCCGAGGGCGGCATGCACCTTGAGGGCTTCCGTACCGCGCTCACCCGCGTGATCAACGATTACGCGCGCAAGCAGAACCTGCTCAAGGAAAAAGACGCCAACCTGACCGGCGACGATGTGCGCGAGGGCCTTTCGGCCGTTATCTCGGTCAAGCTGCCCGATCCGCAGTTTGAGGGCCAGACCAAGGCAAAGCTCGGCAGCTCCTATATGCGAGCGCTCACGCTCAAGATTGTGACCGACGGCCTTGTCGATTATCTCGAGGAGCATCCCAAGCCCGCTCGCGAGATCGTCAAGAAGGCGCAACAGGCCTGCAAGGCGCGCAATGCCGCCCGCAAGGCGCGCGAGGCGACCCGCCGCAAGAGCCTGCTCGAGACGGCGTCCCTGCCCGGTAAGCTCGCTGACTGCTCGGTGCGCGATGCCGAGCTGACCGAGCTCTTCATCGTAGAGGGCGACTCGGCAGGCGGTTCGGCCAAGGACGGCCGTCGCCGAGACATCCAGGCGATTCTGCCCCTGCGCGGCAAGATTTTGAACGTCGAACGCGTTGGTGACCATCGCGCGTTCTCGAGTGACACCATCCAGTCGCTGATTACCGCGATCGGTTGCGGCGTCACGACGAGTGCCGGCGACGGCGGCGACTTCGATATCACCAAGGCGCGCTACCACAAGATCATCATCATGACCGATGCAGACGTCGACGGTGCGCATATCCGCATCCTGCTGCTGACGTTCTTCTACAAGTACATGCGTCCGCTGATCGATGCCGGCTACGTCTATGTTGCCTGCCCGCCCATCTTTGGCATTAAGGTTCGCAACAAGATCCACTACGTGTATCCCAACGGCCGCCAGCCCGAAGACGAGATCCTGCGCGACACCATCCAGAGTCTGGGCCTGAACCCCGACGATAACGACGAGGACGGCAAGGCCAAGGACGGCAAGATTACCAAAAAGCGCAAGGGCTATACCGTCCAGCGCTACAAGGGCCTGGGCGAGATGGACCCCAAGCAGCTTGCCTCGACGACGATGGACCCCAAGACCCGCATCCTGCAGCGTGTGTCGATCGAGGACGCCGTGGTGGCGGACCGCGCCGTGCGCGAGCTGATGGGTTCCGAGGTCGGCTATCGCCGCGAGTACATTGAAAAACACGCACATGATGCACGATTCCTTGATGCTTAAGAGGAGGTAACGTGGCAGACGATATCAACAATAGCGAGGGTATGGACGAGGCCGGCGATGCCGGTATGCCCGATGATCTGAAGCGCCTGCTTGCCCGTGCTGAGCAGGGCGAGGACGGCGATCCGGACGCCTATAACCCCGATGCCGATGATGATGAGGAAGAGGACGACGACGGTGAGCTCGAGGAGAGCTTTGGCGAAGTCGATCGTGGCGCCTCGGCCGGCGAGGACATCAACGGCGGCCAGCTCCAGATTTCGGAGTTCGGTCGCGAGATGAAGCAGTCGTTCATCGAGTACTCGATGTCGGTCATCACGGCGCGCGCCCTGCCGGACGTGCGCGATGGCTTAAAGCCGGTGCACCGTCGCATCCTGTACGCAATGAACGAGAGCGGCATCTACCCCAACCGTCCGCACAAGAAGTCGGCCTGGACGGTCGGCGAAGTTATCGGTAAGTACCATCCGCACGGCGACTTCGCGGTCTATGAGGCCATGGTCCGCCTGGCACAGTGGTTCTCCATGCGCACGCCGCTCATCGACGGTCACGGCAACTTCGGCAACATCGACGGCGACGGCGCCGCCGCCATGCGTTACACCGAGAGCCGCCTGGCTAAGCCCGCCATGGAGCTCCTGCGTGACCTGCAGAAGGACACCGTCGACTGGCAGCCCAACTACGACGAGTCGCTCGCCGAGCCCGTGGCACTGCCCGCGCGTTTCCCCAACCTGCTGGTCAACGGCAGCCAGGGCATCGCCGTCGGCATGGCCACTAACATCGCCCCGCATAACCTCACCGAGGCGATCGAGGCCACCTGCTACCTGATCGACAACCCCGACGCCACCGTCGACGAGCTCATGCAGATCATGCCCGGTCCGGACTTCCCCACCGGTGCCATCATCATGGGCAGTGCCGGCATTAAGCAGAGCTATGAGACCGGTCGCGGCTCCATCACCGTGCGCGCCAAGGCTCATGTGGAGTCCACCAAGACCGGCCGTAGCCGTCTGGTCTTTACCGAGATTCCCTACATGGTCAACAAGGGCACCCTTCAGGAGAAGATCGCCCAGCTCGTCAACGACAAGCGCATCGAGGGTATCTCGGATATGCGCGATGAGTCCAACCAGAAGGGTATCCGTCTGGTCATCGAGCTCAAGAAGGGCGTTATCCCGCAGGTCGTGCTCAACAACCTGTACAAGTACACCTCGCTGCAGACGACCTTCGGCGCCAACAACCTGGCGCTTGTCAACGGCGTCCCCAAATGCCTGAGCCTGCGCGAGATGCTGCAGCACTATATCGACCACCAGGTCGACGTCGTCACCCGCCGCACCCGCTTTGACCTCAAGAAGGCCCAGGCGCGTGCCCATATCCTCGAGGGCTACCTGATGGCTCTCGACCATATTGACGAGGTCATCAGCATCATCCGCTCCTCGCAGACCGACTCCGAGGCCAGCAGCCGCCTGATCGAGCGCTTTGGCTTTACGCCCGAGCAGACTACGGCCATCCTCGAGATGAAGCTGCGCCGCCTGACCGGCCTGGAGCGCGACAAGATTCAGGAAGAGCTGGACGGCTTGCGCCGCGCCATCGCCTACTACGAGGACCTGTTGGCGCACGAGGAGAAAATCCTGGGCGTCATCAAGGAGGAGATGCGAGAGATTTCCAAGAAGTTTGGCGACAAGCGCCGCACCGAGATTAGCCATGTCGAGAAGGACCTGGACGTCGAAAATCTGATTGCCGACGAGGACATGGTCGTGACCATCACCCACACCGGCTATGTCAAGCGCATCCCGGTGGCTGCCTATCGCGCCCAAAAGCGCGGCGGCAAGGGCGTGTCGGGCGTCAACCTCAAAGAGGACGACGTTATCGACGAGATGTTTATCGCATCCACACACGAGTACGTGCTGTTCTTCTCGAGCAAGGGTAAAGTCTATCGCCTGAAGGTGCACGAGCTGCCGGTTGGCACGCGCCAGGCGCGCGGCACCGCAATCGTCAACCTGCTGCCTTTCGAGGAGGGCGAGAAGATCGCGAGCGTCATCAGCTGTCGCGAGTTCCCCGCCGACGAGTACCTGATGTTTGCCACCAAAAGCGGCATGGTCAAGAAGACCGTGATGAGCGCCTACGACCGTAGCCGCCGCGACGGCCTGATCGCCATCAACCTGAGGGACGACGACGCGCTGCTCGCTGTGCGTCGCGTGCGCGAGGGTGACAAGATCATCATGGCAACCACCGCGGGTAAGGCGATTATGTTCCCCGAGGACCAGGTGCGCGCCACCGGTCGCGATACCAGCGGCGTCCGTGGCATTAGCATGAAGGAAGGCGTGAGCGTTCTTGGTATGGAGATTACCAACGGTAACGGCGACCTGTTCGTCATTACCGAGCGCGGCTACGGCAAACGCACACCGGTCTCGGATTACCCGGAGCAGAACCGCGGCGGTCAGGGTGTCTACACCATTCAGATGACCGAGCGCAAGGGCAACCTCGCAGCCATGAAGACGGTGGGCCCGCAGCATGAGCTGTTCATCGTGACGGAAGGTGCGACGGTCATTCGCGTCAAGACCGACGAGATCAGCCAAACCGGTCGCGCCACCCAGGGCGTCAAGATGATGACCGTCGACGACAACGACCGCGTATGCGCTGTCGCCCGAATGACGGCAGCCAAGGAAAAGCCCGAAGGCGAAGCCACAGAAAACGGCTCTGCTTCCGAAGAAACCCCTGTCGATCTAGGCGACGGCAACGACATGCCAGAAGATCTCCTAGACGAGTAAGAGGCCCTAGCTGGTAGAAAATATCAGACCCCATATATCGGCGGTCGGCGCACTGCGCGCCGACCGCTTTTTTGAAAACCTTGGGACCCCATGGTCGCTGGGCTGGCGAGGTGGTTTTGGTTTGTCGCGAGTTCCG
>CAUAEH010000016.1 GCA_958427975.1 uncultured Collinsella sp.
CTTGAACTGAGAAGGGGGAGGCCTCGCGGCCTCCCCTTTTTTGCGTTTACGGGGCTTTTGTCTCACATAGTAGCTGTGTTTTATAACCCTCGTTTGTCGCATCTTCTGTGAACGGGCTACAATAACTTAGTCTGTGCGATATGGAGGTGAACATGGCTGAAGCTGGTATCGGCGTTGATATCGTCGAGATTTCCCGTATGAAATCAATTCTTGAAAAGACGCCGTCGTTTGCTCGGCGTGTGTTTACCGAAGAAGAGCGTGCGTATTGCGATGCATCATCGCGTCCCGCTGCTCACTATGCGAGCCGCTTTGCTTCGCGCGAGGCGGTGCTTAAAGCTCTCGGCACGGGTTTTAGTCAAGGCGTGGGTCGCAAGGATGTTTCGGTAACGCGTGATAAACTCGGCAAACCGAAGGCGCTGCTTTCGGGCCGTGCACTCGAGATCGCTCATGAGCTGGGTGTTGTTGAGGTCGCTCTTTCCATTACGCTTACAGGAGACTTAGCCGTTGCGAATGCCATCGCGATTACCGAAGATGCTCGGCCTAAGCCAAAAGATGAAAAGGTGAGCACCAAGAAACGCGTAGCGCAGACATTTAAAGAGGCTCGCTCTGTTTTAGATGAGCTTGAGCAGCTGCAGAATTCAGCATTGACGGAGCACCTGGGCGATGCTTCGCAAGATACGCTAGGAGCATAGATGAAACCGGTTTTGAGTACCGAAGAAGTCGTTCGTCTCGAGGATATCATCGAACGCGAAGGGACTTCGAAGGCCGAGCTTATGGAGCTAGCGGGTGAGTTTGCCGCCAACGAGGTCTTGAAGCTCAATCCCGATCGGGTTCTCTTTCTGGTCGGTTTTGGTAATAATGGCGGCGACGGTTGGGTTGCCGCCGATATCCTGAGCCATAAGGGTGTGGACGTGGATATCGTTTCTCCGGTTGAACCGGATGAGATTCCTGCTGCTCTGGCACGTCATGTTGCTCGTCGTACTGCCGGCCGCGATGTGCACGTTTGCGTCGGCCCTTCGCGTGACGAACTCGAGGTTTTGATCGATAAGGCCGATGTTGTTGTCGATGCCATTTTTGGTACCGGTTTTCACGGGAATCTGCGTGCGCCGTTCTCCATCTGGATTCCTACGGTCAATGAATGCGCCGATTGTGTCGTATCCATTGATGTCCCCTCGGGCCTGAATGCCGAGACGGGCGTTGTTGATGACGACTGCATTCGTGCCGAGCATACGGTGACGATGATTGCGCCCAAGATTGGTCTGTATAGCGCTGATGGCCCTGAGTATGCTGGCGATTTGATCTGCGGCAATCTTTACGACCGTCTTGACGAGGTCATCGATGATGTCGACCACGCCGCTGAGATTGTCGAGCCCGGTGACTTAGTTGATTACTTTGCCCCACTGCCTACGAATATCGATAAGTATTCCCGTGGCTCTGTGCTTATTGTCGCCGGATCTGCGCAATATCCTGGTGCTGCCATTATGGCGGCCAAGTCTGCAGCTCGCGCGGGTGCTGGTTACGTGGCGGTCGCGGCTCCTGACGCCTGCGCTAATCTTATTCGCATGGCACTTCCTTCGATTCCCGTCTTTGCTATTCCGTCTGATTCCCGCGGCTCCTTTGGCGCCGCTGCGCGCATGACGGTGTGCGAGATTGCAAAGAAGTACAGCTGCGTACTGTGCGGTCCCGGCATGACGACGTCTGCCGGCGCTATGCAGGTGGTTTCGGGCTTGCTCGAGCTTGATGTGCCGCTTATTTTGGACGCCGATGCACTCAACTGCCTTGCTAAGATTGCCATTGACGGTATTGATAGTAATCCCGAGATGTATCGTCGCGAGCAGCCGTTGGTTATGACGCCGCACTATCGTGAGCTTTCGCGTCTGGTTGTCGGTGACGAGGTGAACGACCTTGGTACCGCGATTGCGGCCGCGCAGAAGGTTGTCTGGGCTGCAGGCTCCGACAATCTGGTGGTCATTGCCAAGGGGCCGACGACGGCTATCTGTGGCGTTGAGCGTGTGTTGCTGCCGCTCTCGGGTCCGGCTTCTCTAGCAACTGCCGGTTCGGGTGATGTTCTCGCGGGTATTTTGGCCGGCACGCTTGCCACCATGCGCGACGAGATGGATCGTTGGGAGTTGCTGTATTCGTACGCCGTCGCACTTCACAGCTACGCCGGTTTTGCCGCGGCGACGGAGTATGGTGAGAAGAGCGTTATCGCGACCGATCTTATCGACTTGATCGGTCCTGCCATGGAGCTGGCGGCAAAGGATGCGCTCGAAGATCTGGGAATCATGGACGAAGGGTCGGATGACTAATCATGAATAAAGCCGATTTGACGCGCTGGTCCTGGGTCGAGATCGACCGTGGGGCGCTCCGTCGTAACACGAGGGCCTACAAGAACTTGCTGAATCCACGTCAGCGCCTGTGCTGCGTGGTCAAGGCCGATGCTTATGGCCATGGAGCTGTTGAGTGCGCCAAGATCATGTATTCGGCCGGTGCCGACATGTTTGCCGTGGCGACGGTTAACGAGGGCGTTGAGCTCCGACAGGGCGGGATTACGAAACCCATCCTCATCCTAAGCGAGCCGCCTATCGAGGCCATTCCGACGTTGCTCGAGTTTGATATCATGCCCTCGGTCTATACGTCTGACTTTGCTCTTGCGTATGGCGAATGTGCCGTCGCGGCGGGCAAAGTGGGCAAGTATCATCTCGCCATCGAGACGGGCATGAATCGTATCGGCGTTCACTACACGCAGGTGCTCGACTTTGTCCGCGGTATAAATTTCCATCGCGGTATTCAGTGCGACGGCGTATTTACGCACTTCGCCACGGCCGATGAACCTTCGGGCTGGGACTACAAACTGCAGTGTCAGCGCTTTACCGAGGCCGTTCAGGCCATTAAGGATGCGGGCTTTGAGTGCGGTATCGTGCACTGCGCCAACACGCCGTCCTCGATGCTCGACCCTTCGATGCATTTTGATATGATTCGCGCCGGCGTTGGCTTGTATGGAATGCAGCCGTGCGAGCTGAGTGGCCGCGTGATGCAGCTTGATCCCGTTATGAGCGTCCATGCGCGTGTGACGCGCGTGGCACACCCTGCGATGGGTGAGGGCGTGGGCTACGGTTTTACCTACCGCGTACCGCGTACGCGCGTTCAGATCTGCACGCTGCCGATCGGTTATGCCGATGGCCTATCGCGTACGCTTTCCAATCGTATGGATGTGCTGTATCGCGGCGAGCGCGTGCATCAGGTTGGCAATATCTGCATGGACCAGTTTATGGTCGCCATTCAGTCCAACCCGGCACACGAGATTCCCGAGGCCGAGTATGGTGACGAGATGATTATTGTCGGCCGCGATGGCGATGCCGAGATCACTATGGACGAGATGGCCCGACTGCGCGGAACGATTAACTACGAGGTCGCCTGCGGCTTTGGCATGCGTCTCGACAAGGTCTACGTGTAGGAGCCGCTATGGGCGTCATGCACATCCCCGGCCATACCCATCAGGCACCACGTGAGGTCGCACTCGAGGAAATTGAGGCCGTTCTGGGCGATTGTCACCTCTGCCAGCTCTACCAGTCGCGTCACAATATCGTGTTTGGCGTGGGAAACCCCCGCGCTCGTGTGATGTTTATTGGCGAGGCGCCGGGCCGCAATGAGGATTTGCAGGGCGAGCCCTTTGTGGGGGCGGCAGGCGAGGACCTCAACGGCATTTTGTCGCTGGCGGGGCTCAAACGCGAAGACGTCTACATTGCCAACGTGCTTAAGTGCCGCCCGCCGGGAAACCGCAATCCACGTCCCGAGGAAGTGCTGGCTTGCTCGCCGTTTTTGCGTGAGCAGATTCGAAGCATCTGGCCCGATATTATCGTGACGCTCGGCAACCCCGCGACGCACTTTGTGCTTAAGACCGAGATTGGCATTACTAAGCTGCGCGGCAGGTTCCACCAGATGGGGCATTTTGTAGTAATGCCCACGTTCCATCCGGCAGCAGCGCTACGCAATCCGGCGTGGCAGGAACTGCTGGAGGAAGACTTTAAGATGCTGGGCGACTATCTGGAGCGACATCCCGCACCAGAGGACGCCTCGGAATAATAAGGAGCATATATGTCCCTGGAGCGCCTGGGGGTAGGTACTTACAAAACGACTTGCGCTGCCGATACGGAGTACTTTGGCGAGCTAATTGCACCGTGCCTTGAGGACGGCGATGTGCTCATCCTGACCGGTGGCCTGGGGGTGGGCAAAACTCACTTTACCAAGGGCGTCTCGCGCGGGCTGGGCGATGAGCATATGGTTACGAGCCCTACGTTTGCGCTCATGGCCGTTCATGATCAAGGCCGTATTCCGCTGTTTCACTTTGATCTATACCGTCTGGAGCATGCCTACGAGCTCGAGGATACGGGCATTTTCGATGTGCTGGGCTATGAGGGTGCTTGCCTGCTGGAATGGGGCGAACAATTCCAAGACGAGCTGACGGATGAGTATCTTTCGGTGACGCTCAAGCGTGATGAGGGCGACAGTGATGTGCGAACGATAACGCTCGAGGCGCACGGTGACCGCGCAATGGAGCTTTCCCATTTGATTGATAAGGCTGTACAAGATGAGCTTGCATAACGACAACGCGCTGGTGGTGGCGCTCGATACCTCGACCGACATGCTTGCCTGCGCGGCAAGCTGGATTGATGGGCAGACGGGCGAGACGAAGCTCGTGAGTGGCGACCACATGTGTCGCCGTCACGCCAACGTTGAGCTCGTGAATACCGTTGATGGCGTGCTGGCTCAAGTCGGTCTGGATCGCAGCGATGTTGGTTGCTACGTGGTCGGCCGCGGCCCGGGGTCGTTTACGGGTGTGCGCATCGGCATCTCCACTGCCAAGGGCCTCGCGCGCGGTGCCAATGTTCCGCTGCTGGGCGTGTCGACGCTCGACGCTTGCGCTTGGACGGCGTGGAAGGCTGGCGTGCGCGGCAAGCTTGGTATCTTGGCCGATGCCATGCGCGGTGAGGTATATCCGGCACTATATATGCTGGGCGATGAGGGTCCCGAGCGTCAATTTGAGCGCGAACACGTGGTCAAGGCCGCCGTGGCGCTCGATGAGTGGCGCCGAGCAGCGGACTGGGACCAGGTTCAGCTGACCGGTGACGGTCTCGTGCGCTATGGCAAGCTGCTGGGTGAGGACGAGACCGCCCGCTGCGTGGAGCGCGACCTGTGGTGGCCTTCGGGCGAGGGCTTGCTGCTCGCGCACGCTGCGGGTGACGGCGATCCGGCTCGCGTCCTGCCGATTTACACGCGCCTTTCGGATGCCGAGGAAAACGAGCGCAAGCGTCTTGGTCTTGCCGAGAGTGCGCAGAGCGAAATTACGGGCGTTGCCGATGAGCTCGCCGGTCGTCATCTGCAGTTCCGTCCCATGGGCGCGGCGGATGCCGAGGGCGCGAGCGCGCTAGAGGCTGCCTGCTTTGAAGGTGCCGGACACGAGGCGTGGACGCCGGGCATGTTCCTGTCCGAACTGGGCGAGGACGTCGCTGCGCCGCGTAGTTGGTGGGTGGCACACGACGACGGCAAGCTGCTGGGCCTTGCCGGCGGTATGGTCGTGGACGGTGATGTGCAGATTCTGGATGTCGCCGTCGACTCGGCACATCGCCGTGAGGGCATTGCCCGCAAGCTGCTGTCGCATGTGAGCTATGATGCCCAGATGCTCGGCTGCACCACGGCTTCGCTCGAGGTCGAGGACGGCAACGAGGGCGCGATTGCGCTCTATGCCGCTCTGGGCTTTACCGAGGTGGGTCGTCGTCGTGGCTACTACGGTGTCGGCAAAGACGCCATCGTCATGACGGCCCCACTTCCCCTCGTACTTCCGGTCGATAACGCCTCGCCCGAGCCGACGGCAGCCGAGCAACGCGTATGGCCGCTGCCTGCGCCTGGGCGCTCCGAGGGGGAGCGCGCCGAAATTGAGCGCCGCCGCCTGGTGCTCGCTATCGAGAGTTCCTGCGACGAGACGGCCGTGGCGATTATCGATGCGGATGGCAATATGCTGGCCAACCAGGTGTCGACACAGATTGATTTTCATGCCCGCTTTGGCGGCGTGGTGCCCGAGATCGCCTCGCGCAAACACGTTGAGGTGATTGTGAGTGTCGTGGATGCGGCGCTCGAGGATGCCGCAGCATCGCTTGGTCTTGAGGGTGGAGCCATTGCTCCCAGCGAGCTTGCCGCCGTGGGCGTGACACAGGGTCCGGGCCTGGTGGGCGCCCTCGTGGTGGGCGTTGCCTTTGCCAAAGGCTTTGCCTACGCTGCCGGTAAGCCGCTCGTATGCGTCAACCATCTGGAGGGGCACCTGTTTGCCAACCTGCTGGCGCAACCCGACCTCAAACCGCCGTTTATCTTCACGCTTGTCTCGGGTGGGCACACCATGCTCGTGCACGTGAAGGCGTGGGGCGACTACGAGGTGCTCGGTGAGACGCTCGACGACGCTGTGGGCGAGGCCTTCGACAAGGTAGCCAAGGCGTTGGGTCTGGGCTATCCCGGTGGCCCCATCATTTCCAAGCTGGCCGAGACGGGCAACCCCAAGGCGATTGATTTCCCCCGTGCGCTTAACAGCAGGGGAGACTATCGCTTCTCGCTTTCGGGCCTTAAAACCGCTGTGACGCTCTACATTGAACAGGAGACCAAGGCCGGGCGCACGATTCACCTGCCCGATCTGGCAGCTTCGTTTGAGGCAGCTGTCTTTGACGTGCAGTACAAGAAGGCCAAAAACGCATTGCACGCTACCGGATGCAAGGAATACTGCATCGGTGGCGGCGTCTCGGCTAACCCGCATCTGCGCGAGATGATGATCAAGAAGCTCGGGCGCCAGGGCATCCGCGTGACGGTGCCGCCTCTTTCGGCATGCACCGACAACGCTGCCATGATCGCGGAGGTCGCCCGCCGTAAATTCGACCGAGGTGAAATCTCGCCGTTCGACGTCGACGCCGATCCGAACATGACGCTGTAGCTGGTACGGCGCGGTCCCCGGACGGAGGGGCCGGATATAAGGTTTCCTGCTCTGCAGTCCTGCGCAAGACGAAGGCCACATTAAGTGCTTTCCTTTGCGTGCGGAACTCGCGATAAAGTTCATATGCGCCGCCCGGCTCCCGCGGCTCTCAGGGGCATCTCTCATGCAAAAACTGTCGTGGGGTAAAGTCCGAGGTCAGTGGCGTTTTATACCGAGAAATTCAAAAAAGTCGAAAATTCATTACAAATTTGCGTTGACTTTAGGTAACTAAAGTTTCATACTCCTTTTCAACCACTGGGGGATGTGAACACGCACGGATCGTTCGCATCATGATTGAAGAGGATTTCTTAGACATGTTCACGCATCAGCTAAACATTATCAGCGTAGTAATTATCTGATGCGGGTTAGCACATACAGCTAGCCCGTACGATAACGGGCGGCTGATAAAGATGAGGGCCGTCGAGCGCAACCGACGGCCCTCATTTTTTATGTCTAGGAAGTTCTTTTTAGAGGAGGAAATGTAATGAACGGAGTTTTGCTCATGGTTGTGGCCGCGGCGGTGCTCGCCTGCGGCTATCTGGGCTACGGCCGCTGGCTGGCCAACAAGTGGGGCGTTGACAAAGAGGCCCTCACGCCGGCCAAGCGCATGAAGGACGGCAACAGCTTCTCGCCCGTCTCCGCCTTCACTGCGTTTTCGCACCAGTTCAGCTCGATCTGCGGTGCTGGCCCTGTCACGGGTACGATCGTCGCCATGGCCTTCGGCTGGCTGCCCGTCGTGCTCTGGGTCCTCGTCGGCGGCATCTTCTTTGGCGCCGTCCACGACTTTGGCGCCCTGTACGCTTCGATGAAGAACAACGGCAAGTCACTCGCTCAGCTCATCGAGAAGTATATCGGCAAGACCGGCCGTCGCCTGTTCCTGCTGTTCTGCTGGCTGTTCTGCATCATCGTCATCGCCGCTTTCACCGACATGGTCTGCAAGACGTTCATGTTCACCCCGGCCGTTGACGCTTCTGGTGCTGCTACCGGTGCCATCGACTTCACCAAGTCCTATGCCGCCGGCTGCGCTGGTACCATCTCCATCCTGTTCACCTTCGTCGCTATCGCCTTTGGTTGGGCCCAGAAGAAGTTCAACCTCACCGGCGCTGCCGAGTTCGTCACCGGCGTGGTCCTCATGGTTCTCATGTTCGCCGTCGGTATGCAGTTCCCGCTCTACCTGGATAAGTTCCAGTGGTTCGCCGTCGTCATGGTCTACCTGGTCTTTGCTGGCGCTATGCCCATCCAGATGCTCAAGACCCCGCGTGACTACCTCACTTCCATCATGATGATTGTCATGATCGTCTGCGCTGTCCTCGGCATCGTCGTCCTGGGCGTCAACGGTCAGGCCACTATCACCGCTCCGGTCTTCACCGGCTTCTCCACTGCCTCCGGCATGATGTTCCCGGTCCTGTTCGTCTCCGTCGCTTGCGGTGCTCTCTCCGGTTTCCACAGCCTCGTTTCTTCCGGCACCTCTTCTAAGCAGGTCGAGAAGGAGCAGGACGCCGTCAAGGTCGGTTACGGCGCCATGATCGTCGAGTCCTTCGTCGGCATCCTTGCCATCATCGTCGCCGGCATCATGTTCTCCGATATGAACACCGCCGGTACTGGCGCTCTCAACGCCGGTGTCGCTTCCACCCCGTTCCAGATCTTCGCCGCCGGCATCTCCCGCGGTATGCAGGCCTTCGGTGTTGACGGCACGCTCGCTACCGTCTTCATGACCATGAACGTCTCCGCTCTGGCCCTGACCTCGCTCGACGCCGTCGCCCGCATCGCCCGCACCTCGTTCTCCGAGTTCTTTGCCCAGACCAACGACGCCCTGGCCATCGAGTCCAAGGCCGGCTACATGAAGGTCCTCGGCAACCCCTGGTTCGCCACGGTCGTCACCCTGCTTCCCGGTCTCGCCCTCGCTTTTGGTGGCTATGCCAACATCTGGCCGCTCTTTGGTGCTTCCAACCAGCTGCTCGGCGGCATGACCATGATCACCCTCGCCGTGTTCTGCAAGTGCACCGGCCGCAAGGGTTGGATGCTCTACGTGCCCGTCGTCTTCCTGCTCTGCTGCACCTTCACCTCGCTGGTCCAGAGCGCCATGGGCTGCATGACCGCCGTCCAGGCCTACGGTTTCTTCGGTACCATCCCGGCTACCGCCACCACGGCCGCCGTCTCCGTCGCCGCCACCAAGGGCCTGCAGCTCGTCTTTGCCGTCCTGCTGATGGTCCTGGGCCTCATCGTCGCCGTCAACTGCCTCAAGGAGTTCTTCGGCAAGGAGGCTGGCTCCATGCCTGATGAGGAGCCCGAGTGGTCCGATATGGGCAAGGCCGAGTACGGTCGCGCCGCTGCCGCCGAGGCTCCTGCCGACGCCGAGGCCGTCAAGGCCTAGTCGGTCGGACGGGTTGAATCTCTCATCCATATGACTCGGAAAGACCGGGTCCGCAACGACGCGGACTCGGTCTTTTTTTCATGCGAAAGCGGGTGACGCTCGAGTGTTCTCGCAGATGTTTTGCGTGGATAAGGGCGCGCGTTGTACCATATAGACGTATATGTGTACATATGAAAGGGGCCCCGTGGCCAAGACGGTATATTCCGATAATCAAAACAATGTCGATGCTTTGGCTGAGCGCCTGAGCAGCCAGACGTCGCTTTCTGCTGAGCGTGCCAAGCTGGTTGCCTACGACCTGCTCTGCCGCAAGGCGCTCAAGATTAAGTCGAGTGCGCTGGCGCAGATTTTCCGCTCCGTCGATAAGGAGTGCGACACCAAGGCGATGCGCGATGAGCTTATCGCGGCAAAGATCGTGACCAAGATCGAGGGTAGCGGCATTAACGGGCGCCCGGCGTTCTATACCATCAATGCCGAGATCCGCGATGCCCAGGAGCAGCCTGCCGAGTCCGTCGAGGGTTTTGTCGTCGAGGATTCCGCTGACGTGCCTGCTGTGGAAGAAGCTGCTCCGCGTGAGCATGTCGATACCGATGAGTTGCTCGATGAGAACGTCGTGCGTGCCTTTACGGCCAAGGCAGGACGCGGCGGTTTTGGCGGGGGTGGCAAGCGCGATGCGCAGCGCCGCGCCCAGCAGGAGCGCTTCCGTCGCGCCGTTGCTCAAAAGGGTGAGACGGATGCTGAGGCCGTCGAGGAAAAGCCCGTCGGGATGCAGGAGCCGACTCTCGCTCAAGAGCATGCTGAGATCCAGGAGCCCAAGCGTCGCCGCGGTGCCCACTTTAAGGCCGAGCAGCGAGGTGCCGCATGCGAGGTCCAGGATTCCGCCGAGGCTGCTGACGCGTCCGATGAACCGGCCAAGAAGGCTCCGGGTTCGTGTCGTCCCGGCCGCGGTTTTGCGGGACGCGCGTATCCCGTAAAGCATCAGGAGAAGGGCGAGTCGGTTTCGACCACCCAGGACGAGAAGGCCGTTGAGCCGGAGGCTCGCGAGCAGAAGCCTGTTGAGCCGCAGCTTGAGGTTGATGCCGAGGCCAAGGGCCAGCAGCCTACTGATGAGCAGACGGAGCAGGGCGCGTCGAGCAAGCCTCGCCGCCGTCGCCATCGTGGGGGCCGCAGTTCCCATGCCGAGACTGCAACCGAGAAGACCACGCCGCAGAACGAGGATGCGAAGGCCGAGGTTTCTTCGGGGCAGCCTAAGCGCCAGCCGGCGAAGGAGAGCAAGTCCGTTCGTCCGCAGAAGCAGGCATCTATGCCGAAGCGCGAGCGCAATTCCCAAGGCGATTCTAAGCGCAAGTCTCAGAAGAAGCCGGAGTCTGCCGCAGCAGATACTGCTGCCCAGCAGCCCAGGCCGGACGTTCACGGCGAGGTCTCGGCGTTTGCCCTTGCCCGCGTTTTAGGCAGGCAGCTGCTCAAGGTTGTCCCTACGCCCACGGCGCTCTCTAAGATCAAGGAGCAGCAGACACAGATCGTAAAGGTTGAGGGCAAGGACGGCAAAAAGGCTCCGCAGCGCACTCAGCACAACGAGATGTCCAACCGCAAGATTGCCGAGGAAATCGCAATCATCCAGGCTTGGATCGAGCAGAACCGAGGTGCCGATACGCCGGTTGCCTCGCGCCGCCAGCGTGCCTACCAGATCTTTAACGACGAGAAGGCTTTTGACGGCAAGCACGGTGAGCGCCTGATCAGGCGTATGACCGAAAAGGGCATCAGCATGCAGGCGATCAAGGTCGCCCCCAATCGCCCCGTGCACTTTACGGGCTTCTTTACGCTGGGAGCCGACAAGCCGTTCATTATGGTCGAGAACCTGGACACCTACGACGAGATCGTCAAGCTGCTGCGTGGCCGCAAGCACGCCAAGCTCTTTGGCATCAAGGTGGGCGGCGTGATTTTTGGCGGCGGTTGCAAGGCGAGCGTCTCGCATGCCCTGGACGATTATCTGGCCGAGATTGGCTATCGCTTTAACTACGTCTACTACGTAGGCGATATCGATCGCGAGGGCGCGCGCATTGTCGAGCAGACTCGCAATGCCAATGTGGTTGAGATTCGCCTGCATGCCGGCATGTACCGCGCCATGCTCGCCGAGCATAAGCGTCGCGTGAAGGCCGGCGGCGAGTGCGAGCCCGCGGCTGCCAACCAGGGCGTGCCGCAGAACCTGGCGGCGACGATCAAGGATCTGCCCATGGTTACGCGCGTGCAGTTCCGCAACGTGCTGCGCGAGGGCGGGCGCATTCCGCAGGAGATTCTGATGACCGCAGACTATCGGGATGGCGACTCGGGAAGCTTCGACCGCATGCTGAACAATTAGCTCCGCCGTTCTACCGAACGGCGGTCTTCTTGACGCTGCGAGGGGCCCTGGCACGGCAATCTGACGTTCAACTTCGGCGGCGCGACCAGAAGGTCAGCGCCGCCTTGTTTCACGTCACCTTGCCATACCAGGGCCCCTCTCGCTGTCACGTCCAAAACATCGAGGTTAAGTGGCCTCCTGTTCGTGCGGAACCCGCGACAAACTTAATGCCCGGCCCGTCGGGGCCACACGCCATTTTGTAGATGACGGCTCGCTTTTCGGAACGGGGCTGATATTTTCTTGATGTTAGGCGCTCTTGGTCCTAATGGGCTTGGGGCGCCTTCGCGTTTCCTCGGCTTCGCACCCTTGCGGGTTCGAATCCCTCCGCTTGCCCACATAAAAGCGCCCTGGGCCGTTATGGGCTCAGGGCGCTCAGTTTTAATGGCTGGGACGGAGGGATTCGAACCCCCAACAGCCGGCACCAAAAACCGGAGTTCTACCATTGAACTACGTCCCAATGTGTGGTGTTGCCCAAAAGCAACTCGTTTAGTTTACCTAATCTGCGAGGGCATCGCAAACGCCATCGAGCAGGCGTACGGCGAGTGTCTGCGCGTCGCTGGCCGTGAAGGTGCCGTTGTAGCGCGTCATGCCCGTGAGCTCAATGCGAATGCGAGCCGGCTTCTGCTGCGCGGCGACATTGGCGGTGCGGATGCGCTGGGCCAGGTTGTGGCACTCGGCGAGGGCGATCGTGGCGCGCGGCGCTGCATCTGCGGGCAGCTCATCGCTTGCGATCTCGAGCACCAGGTCAACGTCGGTTGGGACCTCGGAGTCGCAGAGCATCATGCCGCTGTTGTCGGTCGTTGCCGTGGCGATATTCCACATGCGCGACGCAACGCTGCGTGCGATGGGGTCCTCGCCGATAACGGCAATCTGGAAGCGCTCGAGCACGTTGGCGGCGCGAGCAAAACCGATACGGGACTCGGCTTCGGTGACCGAGGGCTTGCCCTCCCACACATGGTGCAGGCGGTTGATGTAGGCGTAGGTGTCCTGGAAGGCCATGCCGTCGGCAAACAGACCGACATTTTCCTGGAACTGCTGCAGGGCGGCCTCGGTATGCGGACCAAAGTAGCCGTCGTCTTCGCCACAGGCAAAGCCCAAAACGTTGAGAGCGCGCTGCAGGGCCTGCACATCGGCGCCATGGAAATTGGGCATGCGCAGATAGAGAGTGCGGTCGCCCAGCTTATACGAAGCGTCTACAAGGGCGCTCCAGCAGGGGATATCGACGGCATGACCGGCAGCAAGGCCGCTGTCGAGCCTGAAGGTGCTGACGGCCTGCTCAGTGGTGGCTCCAAAGTACTTGTCGGTGACTTCGGCGGCATCAATCGTGTAGCCGAGCTGCAGGAGACGAGACTGCACGTCTTCGACGGCTGCTCCTTGCATGCCCGTTGTAATAGGTTCCATGAACGAACCCCTTTCGGCGTACCATTCGTACTATTTGAGCGTCTGTCGGATAGACAACGCAAAGGGATGCATAAACATTCACTCAACAGTGTAGCAAGTTGTGCCTAAATACGCTGCTGACAGGTTTTATAACCCCCGTTAGTTAAGGCGCTCCACAAAGAAATCTGCCATGGAGAAGAACAGCTCGCGTGCGTGCGGATCAAGCTCAACGTTCTCGATGGCCGCTTTGGCCTTAGCGGTCAGGTCGAGCGCGTAAGTGTGGGCGTAATCGATGGAGCCGGTCTCCTGGAAGATCTCCACGGCGCGTGCGAGCTGCGCGGGATCATCGGTGCCCGAGGAAAGAATCGCCTCGACCTCGTCGTGGTGGCGCTCATCAGAGAGGGCGTGTACGGCGACAAGCGTGCGCTTGCCCTCGGTGATGTCGGTGCGGAAGTCCTTGTTGGCGGCTTCCTTAGTGCCGACAAGGTTGAGTAGGTCGTCCTGAATCTGAAAGGCAAGGCCCGTGTGCAGGCCAAAGGCGCGCAGCGCTTCGATTTGCTCATCGCTGCCGCCGCCGATAATGGCTCCGGCGGCAAGCGGCGTGGCTCCGCTGTAAAACGCGGTCTTGTGCGTCGCCATGTCCAGGTAGTCATCAACCGAGATATCAAAGCGCCCGTCACGGACCCAACCCAGGTCGAGTGCTTGACCCTCAATGGTGCGGACGATCATCTCGGTAAGCTCGTGGAGCACACGCAGCTTCACGTCGGACTCCAGCGTGGGGTCGTCGAGAACCGTCTTGGTGACCATGGTGAGCGCCAGGTCGCCACAATTGATGGCAAGGCCCGTGCCCTCGGTAAGGTGCATGCAGGGTTTGCCTCGACGAAGCTGTCCGTTGTCGGCGATGTCGTCGTGGATCAGCGCGCCCGACTGGAAATGCTCGATAGCTGCCGCGGCGCTGCGGGCGCTCTCAAAGCTACCGCCCACTGCGGTTGCGGCGAGCATGCAGATAAGCGGGCGGTGGCGCTTGCCGGCGTTGGCCGTAAAAGCCGAGAGCGGCGCGTACAGGTAGCGCTCGATATCGGCAGAGGTCGCCTGTCCGTCAAAGAACGTGGCCAGATAGTCGTTAATCTGGTCAAAGTGCTGGGCTAAAAAGCTGGTAAACGGACTGGACACGGGTTCTCGCATTCTTTCTGAGGTTGCATTGGTGCAATATGCAGACAACATATTGCCACATCAGGGCGTTTGGCGCGGCAGTTTTGGCGATTTAGGACAACAGGCGTGCGTTTGATGGAGCGCGCCTAAATCAGCCTAAAATGCTCGAGCGCCGCAACGACACCGTCATGATCGACGGTGTCGGTCACGTAATCGGCCTTATCCTTGAGATAGTCCGGTGCGTTGCCCATCGCAATGCCGACATCGACGGCGTTCATCAGTGAGACGTCATTGCTGGCGTCGCCAATGCCGTATACGGTTCCGTGGTGGGGGTCGAGGGCGTCGAGTACAGACTGGATGCCCCCGCGCTTCGTGCATTCGCGGGGCGAGATTTCGGTTACCTCGAGTTCGAGCTCATTAAAGCACAGCAGCGGCTCAAGTGCCTTATCTTGAGCGATGTGGTTGGCGAGCGATGTAGACATCAAGATCTTGTAGACACTGTAATGTTGCAGCTGCGTGACTGCGTCGCCCAGGGTGCGCGCGTATCCGGGAGCATCGGGCGCATCGGCACTC
Source organism: uncultured Collinsella sp. (assembly GCA_958427975.1). Classification (GTDB taxonomy): domain Bacteria; phylum Actinomycetota; class Coriobacteriia; order Coriobacteriales; family Coriobacteriaceae; genus Collinsella. The sequence continues at coordinate 14,890 of CAUAEH010000016.1, forward strand.
ATGCGCACGACGCCGTTGAGGCCCTCAAAGCGGATGACCTCGCCCGATTGCTCAAGGTAGGGGGCAAGACGCTGCAGCATACTGGGCGTCATCGACAGATCGCGAATTGCGTGTCCGTTGATCTCGGCGTAACCGCCCGCAAGACAGACGATGCCGGTCCAAGGCAGCTCAAGAAGTTTGGGGTGGATGCAGCTGAGGGTACGTCCCGTGCAGATAAAGGCCATGTTGCCGTTGGCGACAAACTCGCGGATTGCCTGCGAGACCGCCTCGTTGGGATAGGGGGAGAGGTCCCGCTCGTCTTCGGGAAGGTCTTGGGCGAGCCTGGGGTCTTGCCAGGCGAGCGTTCCGTCGATATCGAAGAAGCAAATATCGCCGCGCTTATGGGCTGCGCTGGCGGCAGGGGAGGCCGAGGTGGTGGGCACAAATTCCGGCTCGAGGCCCATGATCTGGTCAAAATGCTCTTTAACGCGGGGAACGGAGATGCCGATGACCACCTGGGCGGTCTTGTCCGTAATGATGAGGCCCTTGGCGCCCACCGCGACAAACGACGCGTTATCTGCAACGATGGAAGGGTCTGCGACCTCGACGCGCAGGCGCGTGGCGCAGTTGGTTGCGCCCACAATATTGCCAACGCCACCTAAAAGCTGAATTACCCGCTCAGCGAGGACGTGATCTTGATCGGATCGACTATTGACCTCGTCATTGGGAGATTGCTCTTTGGCAAAGCCGCTTTCCGTTAAACGATCGATTGCCGCGCGATTGGCAACATGATCCTCGCGGCCCGGCGTCTTAAGGTCATAGACCAAGATGAGTGCTCGAAAACTAACAAAAAAGATGAGGCTAAAGGCAAGGCCGATACCGAGCGCCAAAAGATAGGCACCGGCATGCGTGCGCATGAGCGGAATAAAGTTGAAGGCTGCCATCTCCATCAGGCCGCCCGAGAAGATGCCGACGATGCCAAAGAGATTCATGGTTGTGGCAAGGCAAGACGATAAGACGGCGTAGAGCAAAAAGAGCCCGGGGTGGGTGAACATAAAGAGAAACTCGAGTGGCTCGGTGACGCCGCAGATCACCGAGGCGACGATGGCGGGCAAAAGGATGACCTTAAGGCCGGCGCGGCGTTCGGGTTGGGCGGTGAAATAGAATGCTGCCGCGATGGCGGGAAGGCCAAAGAGCTTGCCCCAGCCGGTGGCGGTAAAACCTGCCCAGGGTGCAAGTTCATTTAAAGGGCGCGTGCTATGGGAGAGAATGGGGAGCAGGTTGGTCCACGTGGCGTAAATACCGTCGTTAATGACCAGATTGTCGTAATAGATGGGCATGTAGAGCAGGTGGTGCAGCCCCATGGGCTCGAGTGCTCGCTCCAAAAACACAAAGATGCCCACGCCGAAGGGGCCGACGCCCGCAAGTGCGTGGCGCAGCGTTTCGGTCACAGCGTATGCGAAGGGCACGATGGCGGCCGAGATAGCGGCAAGGGCAAACACGGCAAAAAAGCTGATGAGGTAGACCAGCGAGGAACCCGAGAAGGTGCCGAGCCAATCGGGAACCTTGGCATCGTAGAAGCGGTCATGGATGGCGACGACGGTTGCCGATACCGCCAGCGGGCCGATAATGCCGGTGTCGAGCGTCTTGATGCCGTCGATGACGGTGATACCGTTGGCGGGGGTCAAAGATGACGGGTACTTAAGTCCAAGGTTGTCTCCGCTCAGCTTAATGATCTCGCTCAAAAAGAAGCAATAGGCAAAATAGGCCACGAGTGCCTCGAGGCAGCAGCGTGCAGGTTGCTTTTGGGCAAGACCGATGGGCAACGCTACGGCAAAAAGGAGCGGGAGACGTTTAAAGACCGTCCACGAGCCGCGCTGGATGATGGTCCAGAAAACGTACCAAGGGGTTCCGTATACGGCGAGGTCACCGACGATGTCTACGGTCATGGCGAGGGCGGAGATGCCGACCATGAGGCCTGATATAGAAAACAACATGGCGGGCGCGAACATGGCTCCGCCAAAACGTTGGATTTTCTGCAGCATAATATGCCTTCCGGATGCAACATGCTGTGCGAGCAAGAACGTTTAAACAATGAACTCATTGTAGAGGACTGGCTGCTTGCCGCATTGACGGTTTTGATTCGGTCCGATTTGGGCTTCGGGGGAACCGTCGACGGTAAATAATCCGTGCTTTACCGATAATCGGTTTAAACAACCCAAAGAAATGCTATCGTGCCTAGCCATACATATTCATTAGAGGTGAAGTCATGCCAAAAGCGATATACGAAGGAATCTACCGAGAAATACGCTCGCGCATCATTAATGGGACCTATGCGTTTCAGGAGATGCTGCCAACCGAAGCTGAGTTGACCGCGGAGTTCGGATGTACTCGCAATACCGTCCGTCGCGCCTTGGGCATGCTGGCCGACGGGATGTTTGTGCAGCCCATACACGGCAAGGGCGTGCGCGTTATTTGGCTTAAGGGCGAAACCGACATGTTGGGTGCACTCGAGGAAGTCGAGTCGTTTGGCGAATTTGCAAAGCGCAACAATGCCGTCGCATCGACGGACGTTAAGTCTTTTGAACATTTGATCTGCACTGAGCAACTCTCTCGTCGCCTGGGCTTTAAGGTGGGCGAGGAGCTGATTCGCGTGGTACGTGTCCGAAGTCTCAACGGCAGTGCGCGCCAAGTGGACCATGGCTACTTTTTGGCGTCGATCGCCAAGGGTCTGACTCCCGAGATCGCGGCAGAATCTATCTATGACTATCTGGAGCACAAGCGTGGCATCAAAGTGATGGCGAGCCGCCGTACGGTGAGTGTCGAGCTCGCCAACGATGAGGATTGCAGCTATCTTGACCTCGGCAAATACAACTGCGTTGCCGTCATGGAGAGTCAGTCGTACACCTCGGATGGCATCTTGTTTGAGGTGACGCATGCCCGCACGCATCCTGAGATCTTCCACTACCGCGTCAACTCCAAGCGATAGTCGGCTAGCTCGCAGCCTGACGAGACCCGTGCCCTCAAAGAGAAAACGCCCGGTCAAACCGACGATGCATCGGCTTGACCGGGCGTTTTCTCTGCATTCGATAACAAATAATTGTTTATACAAAACTTGTCAAGTATCAAGTTGAAATCACCGTTCACCGAAGTTTTTCTACCGCTCCAGTAATACTTGTTCAAACAACTAGCCAAATAGCGTATCGTACGAATCAGCAAAAGGGGCAAAGTCCCCGAGCCAATCTCCGAAGGCGGCGGCAAAGGGTGCCGCCACGGTGTGAAAGGGTGGATTGTAATGAAGAACGAAATGAGCAGAAGGCAGTTCCTGGGCTTTGCTGGTTCCGCGGTTGCGGTTCTTGGTCTGGGTCTCGTGGGCTGCGGCGGTTCTGCCGGCTCCGGCTCCTCTGCTTCTGGTGACGCTGCCGAGGTCTACTTCCTCCAATTCAAGCCTGAGGTCGACAAGGAGTGGAAGGAGATCGCCAAGGCGTACAAGAAGGAGAAGGGCGTCGAGGTCAAGATCGTGACCGCCGCCTCCAACACCTACGAGGAGAAGCTCAAGTCCGAGATGTCCAAGAGCTCCGCTCCGACCCTGTTCCAGGTCAACGGCCCCACCGGTCTTAAGAACTGGAAGGATTACTGCGCCGACCTGTCCGATACCAAGCTCCGCGGTGAGCTCATTGACGACTCCCTGGCCCTGCAGTCCGATGGCAAGGATCTGGGTATCGACTGGGTCCAGGAGAGCTACGGCATCATCTACAACAAGCAGCTGCTCGAGAAGGCTGGCTACAAGGCCGAGGACATCAACTCCTTCGACAAGCTGAAGGCTTGCGCCGACGACATCCAGGCCCGCAAGGACGAGCTTGGTGTTGAGGGTGCCTTCACTTCCGCCGGCATGGACGACTCCTCCAGCTGGCGCTACACCACCCACCTCGCCAACCTCCCGCTCTACTACGAGTTCGAGAAGGAGCACAACCAGGAGGACGACGAGATCAAGGGCGAGTATCTCGACAACTTCAAGCAGATCTTCGACCTGTACATCACCGACTCCACCTGCGATCCTTCGCAGCTCGCCTCCAAGACCGGCGACGACGCCACCAACGAGTTCGCAACCGGCAAGGCCGTCTTCTATCAGAACGGTTCTTGGGCCTACGCTGACCTCACCAAGGCCGGCATGACCGACGATCAGATTGGCATGATGCCCATCTACATCGGTGTCGACGGCGAGGAGAACCAGGGCCTGTGCTCCGGCGGCGAGAACTACTGGTGCGTCAGCTCCCAGGCTTCCGAGGATGCCCAGAAGGCCACCGAGGACTTCATGTATTGGTGCGTCACTTCTGACACCGCCACCAGCATCATCGCTGACAAGATGGGTCTGACCGCTCCGTTCAAGAGCGCCAAGGAAACCACCAACGTCTTCTCGCAGCAGGCCGTTGCCATGGCCAAAGACGGCAAGAAGACCGTTGCTTGGGACTTCGTCTACATCCCCTCTGAGGAGTGGAAGAAGAACCTCAAGCAGGCTCTGATCGCCTACGCTGCCGACAACAGCAAGTGGGACGGCGTCAAGAACGCCTTCGTCGATGGCTGGAAGACCGAGAAGGCCGCTTCCGAGTAAGCAGTTGCTGCCCAAGCTATCTGATTAGCGACAGGGGGCGGGCAGACGTTGGTTTGCCCGCCCCCTGCATATTGAAAGGACCCTTTTATGGGCAAAGCACTCAAGCGCTGGTGGCCGCTCTTTATGCTGCCCACGTGCCTGGCGTTTATGATCGGGTTCGTGATCCCTTTTATCCAGGGCTTCTATCTCTCGTTCTGCCAGTTTATTACCATTAACAACACGCATTTTGTCGGTATCAAGAATTACGTGCGCGCGCTGTCCGATCCGCAGTTTGCTACGTCGTTCTTCTTTACGGTGGCGTTTGCCTTCCTGTCGACGGTGCTTATCAACGTGATTGCCCTCGCCATCGCGCAGGCGCTCACCCGCAAGGCGCTCAAGGGCACCAACATCTTCCGTACGATCTTCTTTATGCCTAACCTGATCGGCGGCATCGTGCTGGGCTACATTTGGCAGATTCTGATCAACTGCCTGCTCTCCAACGTGGGCGCCCAGCTCATCGCCCTTAACTCTGCTGCTGGCTTCTGGGGCCTTATCATCCTGACCCTGTGGCAGCAGGTCGGCTACATGATGATTATCTACATCGCTGGTCTGCAGTCCATTCCGTCCGACTACATCGAGGCCGCCAAGGTCGACGGCGCCACGGCATGGCAGACGTTTTGGAAGGTTAAGATCCCTAACCTGATGCCGACCATCACCATCTGCCTGTTCCTGTCCATCACCAACGGCTTTAAGCTGTTCGACCAGAACCTCGCCCTTACCGGCGGCGCCCCCGCGCACTCCACCGAGATGCTCGCCCTGAACATCTACAACACGTTCTATTCGCGTGCCGGTATCGCATGGCAGGGCATCGGTCAGGCCAAGGCAGTTATCTTCTGCATCCTGGTCGTAGCCATCTCCATGATTCAGCTTAAGGCCACGAGGTCCAAGGAGGTGCAGCAGTAATGAAACGCGATAAGGTTATCAACCGCGCGCTCTCGATCTTCTTTACGATTCTGTCGCTCGCGTGGATCTACCCCGTGTTCATGATTGCGCTCAATTCCTTTAAAAAGGCAACTGCAATCAGCACCACCACGGCATTCGATCTGCTCACGCCCGAGACCTTCAACGGCCTCGCAAACTACATGCACGCTCTTAACGAGCAGGGCTTTGCCTCGGCATTTATGTACTCGCTCATCATCACGGTCACGTCGGTCGTGCTGATTTTGGTGTGCTGCTCCATGTGCGCTTGGTACGTGGTTCGTGTCAACAGCAAGATCTCGAACTTCTTCTATTACTTGTTCGTCTTCTCGATGGTCGTACCGTTCCAGATGCTCATGTTCACGCTGTCCAATTTGGCGGACCGCATCGGCTTCAACACGCCGTTCAACATCTGCTTTATCTACCTTGGCTTTGGCGCGGGCCTGGCGGTCTTTATGTTCGCCGGCTTTGTAAAGAACATTCCGCTCGAGATCGAGGAGGCGGCCATGATCGACGGCTGCAACCCGGTCCAGGTGTTCTTTAAGATTGTTCTCCCCATCATGAAGCCCACCTATCTTTCGGTCGGCATCCTCGAGACCATGTGGGTCTGGAACGACTACCTGCTGCCCTACCTTACGCTCGACTCCACCAAGTACAAGACCATTCCTATCTTGATCCAGTACTTCCGTGGCGGCTACGGCCACGTCGAGCTCGGCCCCATGATGGCCTGCATCATGATGGTCGTTGTCCCCATCGTCGTCATGTACATCCTCTGCCAGAAGTACATCATCGACGGCGTGGTGGCAGGTGCCGTCAAGGGCTGATGCCGTAACTGTTTTGCAAGTTTCAGCGGCGCTCCTCAGCGTGGCGCCGCGTATCGAAAGGTAGAGACATGGCCGAGATCGTTCTCAAACATGTTCAGAAGGTGTATCCCAACAACGAGTCCAAAAAGAAGGGCTTCTTTGGCAAAAAGAAGAAGACCGAGGAGAAGAAGCACAACCTCAAGGTTACCGAGGACGGTGTGCTCGCTGTAGAGGACTTCAACCTCACCGTTCACGACCAGGAGTTCATCGTCCTCGTTGGCCCCTCTGGCTGCGGTAAGTCCACAACGATGCGCATGGTCGCCGGCCTGGAGGACATTACCTCGGGCGACGTGCTCATCGATGGTAAGCGCGTCAACGACGTGGCGCCCAAGGACCGCGACATCGCCATGGTGTTCCAGAGCTATGCTCTGTACCCCAATATGACGGTGTACGAGAACATGGCGTTTACGCTTGAGCTCAAGAAGGTCCCCAAGGACGAGATCGACCGCAAGGTTCGCTCCGCTGCCGAGATCCTGGGCATTACCGAGTACCTCGACCGTAAGCCCAAAGCGCTTTCGGGCGGCCAGCGCCAGCGCGTCGCCATCGGCCGCGCCATCGTGCGTGACCCCAAGGTCTTCCTGATGGACGAGCCGCTGTCCAACCTGGATGCCAAGCTTCGTAACCAGATGCGTGCCGAGCTCATTAAGCTGCGCCACGAGATCAAGGGCACGTTCATCTACGTCACTCACGACCAGACCGAGGCCATGACCCTCGGCGATCGCATCGTGGTCATGAAGGACGGCGTCGTCCAGCAGACCGCCACGCCGCAAGAGGTCTTCAACCACCCCGCGAACATCTTCGTCGCCGGCTTCATCGGCGTGCCGCAGATGAACTTCTTCGATGCCCAGCTGGTGCGCTCTGGCAACGGCTTTACCGTCAAGACCGAGGATATGAACGTGGCGCTCGCCCCCGAGACCTGCGCTCAGCTTGCTCTCAACTGGGACGGCGGCGACGTGAAGGAGATTACGGCCGGCGTGCGCCCCGAGCAGATTCTGCTTGCCGACAAGGGCGAGGAGGGCGCGCTCCAGGGTACCGTCGAGGTGACCGAGCTCATGGGTTCGACCGAGCATGTCCACGTGACCGCTCCCGATGGCCAGTTCGTCCTGATCATTCCCGTTGTCGACCTTGAGGCCAAGGGCGCGCTCAAGGCGGGCGACCCCATCTGGTTCAAGTTCGAGAAGAACGCGACCCATCTCTTCGATAAGGTGTCTGGCAAGAACCTTATCTAGGCCCGGTGCATCCAGGCCCTCCCTTTGGGCGACTGCGGTATTGCCATCCTTTTGCCGCGGTCACATATAAGGCTCCCCTCCCGTCCACTGGGCGAGAGGGGAGCCTTTCTTTGTGCCGGGCTGTCTATCTGTCAGTTTGTCTTGATCTGTAACAGGAGGAGGGCCAAATTGGGCCTAGATGTTACAGATTTAGACAGCGTCGAGCTGCCTGTCCTTTCATCTCGATCTGTAACACGAAGGACTGATTTCGGCAGTTACCTGTTACAGATTGAGATTGTTTTAGCCGCCTTGCCCGTCTGTCTCATTCTGTAACAGGTAGACCCGATTCCGGCGGTTATCTGTTACAGATTGAGATAGTTCATCGGGACAATTTCGTTTGTCTCGATCTGTAACAGGTAGACTCAATTTTGACGGCTAGATGTTACAGACCGAGATTTTATGGTCGAGGCAGGCCATGGGCCGGCGTATGGGCACAAAAAACGGAGCCGCGTTGCCGCGACTCCGTTTTCAAGAGGATGGGTAAGGGAAGCGAATTAGCTCAGGTGCCAGATCTCGTCGTTGTACTGGGAGATGGTGCGGTCGGACGAGAAGGTGCCGGCGTTGGCGATGTTGATCAGCGCCTTGCGCATCCAAGCGCCCTGGTCCTCGTAGTCGGCTAGCACGCGCTCCTTGGTCTGGATGTACTCCTCAATGTCGAGCAGGGCCATAAACCAGTCCTTGCCCTTAATGTCGTCGTGCAGGCGCTGCAGGCGCTCGGCGTTGCCGGTCGCCATAAAGGCCGGGTTGGTGATGAAGTCCACCAGCAGTTTAATGCCGGGCTTGCAGTAGAGCGCACCGGCGTTGTAGGTGCCGTCGGCGTAGAGCTGCTCGACTTGTTTGGACGAGGCACCAAAGGTATAGATGTTCTCGTCGCCCACGAGCTCGGCAATCTCCACGTTGGCGCCGTCGAGTGTGCACAGGGTCAGGGCGCCGTTGAGCATGAACTTCATGTTAGAGGTGCCGCTCGCCTCCTTGGAGGCCAGGCTGATCTGCTCGGAGATGTCGGCAGCGGGAATCACGCGCTCGGCGGCGGTGACGTTGTAGTTCTCGATCATGACGACCTGCAGGTAGGGAGCCACGTCGGGGTCGTTGGCGATCCACTGGGAAAGCGTCAGGATGAGGTGGATGATGTCCTGAGCGATGGTATAGGCAGGCGCTGCCTTGCCGCCAAAGATGATGGTGACGGGGTGCTTAGGTCTGTTACCGTTCTTGATGTCGAGGTACTTCCAGATGATGTAGAGCGCGAGCATCTGCTGGCGCTTGTACTCGTGGATACGCTTGACCTGAACATCGATGATGGCGTTGGAGGGGATCGTCACACCCTGCTCGAGCGCCATGAACTGGCGCATGATGGTCTTTGCCTCGGTCTTGGTGGCGGCCAGGCGCTCAAGAATACTCTTATCGTCGGCGAAGTCGGCGAGCTTGCTCAAGTCGCCGGTGCTGCGCCAATCGGTACCGATCACATCGTCGAGCAGGCTGGCGAGCGCGGGGTTGGCTCCCTGGATCCAGCGGCGGAAGGTGATGCCGTTGGTCTTGTTGGAGAACTTCTCGGGGTAGATTTCGTAGAACGGATGAAGCTCGGTGTCCTCCAGGATTTTGGTGTGGAGTGCAGCGACGCCGTTGATGGAGAAGCCAAAGTGGATGTCCATGTGGGCCATGTGGACGGTGTCGTATTCGTCGATGATGGCAACGCGCGGGTCGTCGTGCTCGGCCTTTGCGATCTCATCGAGCTTGACGATAATGTCGGCGATGGCAGGGGAGACCTTTTGCAGGCTGGTGAGCGGCCACTTCTCGAGCGCCTCGGCAAGAATCGTGTGGTTAGTGTAGGCGACCATGGAGCGTACGATGGTCACGGCCTCGTCAAACTCGATGTCGTGCTCGGTGGTGAGCAAGCGAATGAGCTCGGGGATGACCATGGTGGGGTGCGTGTCGTTAATCTGGACCACGGCGTAGTCGGCCAGATCGTGCAGGTTGCTGCCGCGCTCGATGGCCTCGTCGATCAGGAGCTGGGCGGCGTTGCTCACCATGAAGTATTCCTGGTAGATGCGAAGCAGGCGGCCCTGCTCGTCGGAATCGTCGGGGTAGAGGAACAAGGTGAGGTTCTTGGCGATCTCGGTCTTGTCGAAGTCGATGGAGCTGCCGGGGACCAGGCCGTCGTCGACGCTCGCCAGGTCGAACAGGCGCAGGCGGTTCTTGGTGGGCTGGCCGTAGCCAGGCACGTCGATGTTGACGAGCTTGGAGGTAACGGCAAAGTCGCCGAACTCAACGGTGTAGGAGCGGTCGTCATCGATCAGGATATCCTGCTCGCCGAGCCACTCGTCGGGGACGGCCTTCTGCTGATTGTCGACAAAGCGCTGACGGAACAGGCCGTAGTGGTAGTTGAGGCCCACGCCGTCGCCGGTCAGGCCCAGCGTGGCGATGGAATCCAGGAAGCACGCGGCCAGGCGGCCCAAGCCGCCGTTGCCGAGCGACGGCTCGACCTCAAACTCCTCAATCTTATTGAGGTCGTGGCCCGCGGCGGTGAGCTGGTCCTTAACCTCGCCATAGATACCGAGGTCGATCATGTTGTTGATGAGCAGCTTGCCGATCAAGAATTCGGCGGAGATGTAATAGAGCTTTTTCTTGCCATTGTTGAGCGGGCAGGCGGCTGAGCGCTCCTGCACGAGCTTAACGAGCAGTTTGTAAATGCGACGGTCATCGAGCTGCTCGAGCGAGATGCCAAAAGACTGCTCGGCGAGTTCTGCGAGATTGATACGGGGCATGTTTCCTCCTGTGATGGGTTGATTACATGTCTGCAATTCATAAGAAGCCCGCGCGAGGGGATTGGGGTGGCCTCGCGCGGGTAAGCAAGCGCGTCCGCACGGTGTGGTGGGGTCGGGCGCGGTGGCTCCTATTGGGGAAGCTCGATTTCGGCTTCCGATGGGATGCGGAAGTAGGTCTCGGTCCAGTCGGTTAGCTTGTGCTCGAGCTCGCGGGTGATGGCGCCATCGAGCATGCGCCAGGTCCAGTTGCCGCCTAGGGTGGCGGGGGTGTTGATGCGCGCCTCGTTGCCCAGATTGAGCAGGTCCTGCATGGTGTAGATGCAGGTATCGCTCACGCTGGCGGCGATGGTGCGGTTGAGTGCGTCGGCTATGGACTCGCTTACCTGCTGGTGGGTGTACAGGGCTGCCTGCTCGCGTTGACGCGGAGTGGCCGTACCCTCGAACCAACCGCGCGCCGTCTCGTTGTCGTGCGTGCCTACATAGGCGACGGTATTGGCGATGTAGTTATGCGGCAGGTAATACGAGTTGGTGCCCTCAAAGGCAAACTGCAAGATCTTCATGCCGGGGAAGCCCGAGGTGTCGCGCATATCGATGACGCCGGGGGTAAGGAAGCCCAGGTCCTCGGCGATAATAGGCAGCGTGCCGAGCTTTTCCTCGAGCGTCTTGAAGAACTTGAGGCCGGGACCCTGTGTCCACGAACCGTAGGACGAGTCGGGCGAGGAGAACGGCACCTCCCAGTAGGCCTCAAAGCCACGGAAATGGTCCAGACGGATAACGTCGTACATGTTGAGTGCGGCGCGGATGCGGCCTTCCCACCAAGAGAAGCCGTCTGCTTCCATGGCATCCCAGTCATAGATGGGATTGCCCCAGTACTGGCCGGTGGCGGAGAACTGGTCGGGCGGTGTGCCGGCGACACTGACGGGGTTGCCGGCGGCGTCGATCTTAAAGAGCTCGGGACTTGCCCACATCTCGACGGAGTCGCGCGAGACGTAGATGGGCAGATCGCCGATGATCAGGATGTCGCGCTCGTTGGCGTATGCCTTGAGGCGGCTCCACTGACGGTCGAAGAAGTACTGCGTCATCTGGTGGTAGAGCATGCGCGCGGGATGGGCGGCGCAGACCTTGGCGGATGCTTCGCCGCGGGTGCGCAGTTCTGCGGGCCACTCCCAAAATGCCTTGAGTCCGCACTCCTCTTTGACGGTCATGAACTCGCAGTAGGGAATAAGCCAGTCTTTGTTTGCCTGGACAAAGTCGTCGAAATCGGCTGGCTTGTCGGAGGTGAAGCGCTCGGCGGCGCGGTCGAGAATCTGGCGGCGACCGCTAAAAATCGCGCCATAGTCGACGTTGTTGGGGTCGGAGCCCAGATACACACCGTCGATATCGCGCTGTTCCAGATAGCCGGCCTCGATAAGCTCGGCAAAGTCGATGAAATTGGGGTTGCCCGCACGGGCCGAGAACGACTGATAGGGTGAGTCGCCATAGCTCGTCGTCGTAAGGGGCAGAATCTGCCAATAATGTTGTTTGCACGAGACGAGGAAATCGACAAAGTCGTAGGCATTCCAGCCAAAGCCGCCGATGCCGTACGGTCCGGGCAGGGATGAGATGGGCATGAGAACACCGCTTGCACGCTCCATGGATGTGCTCACCAACCTTCTTGTTGTGGGATCGGCCTGCAGATGGGTGAACAGCCCGTCCCGAGTTTTAGAGTCGATGTCCCTATTGTAGAACATGTTGTTTAAACATGTATAGGCGAGATAAAAAAGTTGGCCCATTTTCGGTAAATGGTTACGCGTCATGAAAAAGCCCCGGTCTCACATCGTGAGATCGGGGCAAGAACGGTATGTAGGTTTTTTGCTACTCGGCGTCAGCGAAGCCGTTGGGGTTATGGCTCTGCCAATTCCAGCTGTCGCGGCACATGTCCGCGATATCGTACTGGGCCTTCCAGCCCATCATGCGCTCGGCCTTGGAGGCATCGCACCAGTTGGCGGCGATGTCGCCGGCACGGCGCTCGCGAATCACGTAGGGCAGCTCCTTGCCGCATGCCTTGGAGAAGGCGGCGACGACCTCGAGCACCGAGGTGCCGGTGCCGGTGCCCAGGTTAAAGATCTCGACGCCGGTTTTGCCATTCATCCAGTTGAGGGCGGCAACGTGACCAGATGCCAGGTCGCACACGTGGATGTAGTCGCGCACGCCGGTGCCGTCGGGGGTGGGGTAGTCGTTGCCAAAGACCTGAACGGCCTCGAGCTTGCCCACGGCGACCTGGGCGACATAGGGAACCAGGTTGTTGGGGATGCCCTTGGGGTCCTCGCCGATCAAGCCTGACGGATGGGCACCGATGGGGTTGAAGTAACGGAGCAGCACGACGTCCCACTCGGGGTCGGCGGTGTGGACATCCATGAGGATCTGCTCAATCATCCACTTGGTCCAACCGTAGGGGTTGGTCGCGGGCTTCTTGGGGTCTTCCTCGGTGACAGGCGGATTGTCCGGATCGCCGTAGACGGTCGAGGAGCTCGAGAAGATGATGGACTTGCAGCCATGGTTGCGCATGACGTCAATGAGCACCAGGGTGTTCTCGATGTTGTTGTGGTAGTACTCGACGGGCTTGCTCACCGATTCGCCGACGGCCTTAAAGCCAGCGAAGTGGATGACGCGGTCGATCTGGTGGGTATCGAAGATCTTGTTCATCGCATCGCGGTCGAGCACGTTGGCCTCGTAGAAGGTGAGGTTCTTGGCGGCCTCGTCGCCCACGATGGTCTTGACGCGGTCGATGGCGACGGCGCTGGAGTTGGAGAGGTCATCGACGACGACGACCTGGTAGCCGCCCTCGAGCAGCTGAACGACAGTGTGGGAACCGATGAAGCCGGCACCGCCGGTAACAAGGACGCAGGTGTCTTTGGGGTCGAGTGCTTGGGACATGTAGTCTCCTATCGAATCAGGAACACTTCTTGAGGGGAGTATAGCGCAGCTAGGTGCGGTGCAACTGTTTGACACAATGAAGAGCAGGGCAATGATAACGTACTCATAGGACGGGAATGCATAACGGTTTCTTGGTAATTCCAGGCCGTGCGCATGCCGCCGGCCGTGCGGTTTTCTGCCGTTCGTGGAAATCGTTGGGATGCGTCGGATGTACGGTAATATGTATGTCTTGAGCGACATATAAACAAAACATGTAACGGAGTACATATGTCACCAAACAGCGATTCCATCTTTACTCAGGAGCTCTCGCGCCGCACCGCCCTCAAGGCCCTGTTCGGCGCCGCTTCTGCTGCAGTTCTTTTTGGCCTGCCTGCCCGCGCCCATGCTGCCGAGGCCAGCCAGGAAACCACCGACAAACTGAATGCCGCCCAGGCCCAGCTCGACGAGGTCCAGGCCCAGCTTGATAGCATCGCTAACGAGTATGCGGCGCTCGCTAACAAGAACGCTCAGACACTCAACGATATCGAGGGCGTCCAGGGCCAGATTGACGACACCCAGGAGCAGATCGACACCAAGAAGTCAGAGCTCAAGAAGAAGCGTAACGAGCTTTCCGATCGCGTGGCGGCAAGCTACAAGTCGGGTGGCACCAACATCCTGTCGTTGCTGCTCGCTTCTGGTTCGTTTGAGGAGCTCGTCGCCAACGCACATTACGTCGAGAAGATCAATAAGAGCGACCGTGACGCCATCGAGGACATCCAGACCATCCAGCAAGAGCTCGATACACAGAAGTCCGAGCTTGAGTCGCAAAAAGCCGACTTGGAGAAGCTCAAGGACCAGCAGACTTCTCAGATGCGGGACATGCAGGCCAAGCAGCAGGAGGTCCAGACGGTTCTGAACGGCCTCTCCGACGATGTCAAGGAGCTCATGGCCCAGCGCGATTCCGAGATTCTTGCTGCCGCCCAGGCCGAGGAGGCTGCCAGGAAGGCTGCCGCTGCCGCGGCTGCCGCGAACAAGAACAATTCCTACTCGGGTGGTTCAAGCTCGGGTGGTGGATCGTATGCCGGCGGTACCCCGCAGCAGAATGCCGGCTCGGGCAAGCAGCAGGCCGTCGTCAACGCTTGCTACTCCACGCCCTCGCCTGGCCAGAACTGGTGCGCGGCATGGGTCTCCAACGTCTTCCGCAACGCCGGCGTTGGTTACTTTGGCGGTAACGCGTGCGACATGTTTAACGCATGGTGCTATAGCTCCGACCGCTCGGCGCTGCAGGTGGGCATGATTGTTGCCGACTCATCGCATAGCGGTACCGGCATGCCGGGCCTGATTTATGGCCACGTGGGCATCTACGTTGGCGGCGGCATCGTTATGAGTAACGAGGGCGCCATCACGTCGAGGTCGCTTGACTCGTTCATTGGGTTCTACGGCACTGGCTCTGGCGTGCGCTGGGGCTGGCTTGGCGGTATTGCGCTGTCGTAACGATAAGTTGGGCCGGGACAGTCCGAGAGGCATAAGGTTGCCTGCTCGGACAGTCCTGCTCGCGCGGAGAGCACATTAAGTGCTCTCCGGCTCGTGCGGAACTCGCGATCAACCTTATGCCTCTCGGACTGTCCCGGCCCTCTCGGGTTCGGGGCGCGACACACCGGACTGGTTTATCTGAATTAATATGGCGAAGGCCCCTTTCGGGGCCTTCTTTTTTATAAGAATTCGCCTACTCGGTGGACTTCGGGTTCTAGGTCTACGTTGAACTGCTCTTTGACGGTTGCTTGGATGTGGCGGATGAGTTCGTCGACGTCGGCTGCGGTGGCGTGGTCGGCGTTGACGATGAAGCCGCAGTGTTTTTCGCTCACCTGGGCACCGCCGACCGCGTGGCCGCGCAAACCGGCGTCCATGATGAGCTTGCCGGCAAAGTGGCCCTCGGGGCGCTTGAAAGTGGAGCCGGCGCTCGGCATGTCGAGCGGCTGCTTGTCCTCGCGGCGCTGACGGTAGTCGTCCATGTCGGCCTTGATCATCGCGGCGTTGCCCGGGGCGAGATTGAAGGTGGCCGAAAGCACGATGAAGCCGTCGTCGGCGATGCGGCTCTTGCGATAACCCAGGTTGAGCTCGTCGACATCGAACTCGATGATATTGCCACTGCCGCGGGTGCCGTCGTCGAGCATGCGAGCGGGCTTGTAGACGCGTACAGATTCCAGCACATCGGCCATGCAGGCACCGTAGGCACCGGCGTTCATGTAGCAGGCGCCGCCGACCGATCCAGGGATACCCGAGATGGGCTCCATGCCGGTGAGGTCGGCCTCGGCTGCTGCCGCGGCGACATCGGAAAGCAAGGCGCCGGCTGCCGCCGTGACGTGCGTGCCATCGACGGTGATGTCGGAGAGGCCTTCGCCCAGCGCTACGACGACGCCGCGGATGCCCTTGTCACCGACGAGTAGGTCGGAGCCGTTGCCCACGATGGTGAGCGGCAGATCGCAGCGATAACAGGTATCGAGCGTGGCGACGAGGCCCTGCTCGGTGTCGGGCGTGACAAAGACATCGGCCGGGCCGCCGATCTTAAACGTGGTGTGCTCGCGCATGGGCTCGCTCATCAGTACGTTGTCCTCGCCAGCAACGCCGGCGAGCGCGCAAAGCAGGTCCTCGTTAAAAAAGTCGTTCTCGTGCATACGAATATCCGCCTTTTGGTGGTTGTTGTCATCAATCGATTGCAATATACCCCACCTGGACGGATTTGGTGCGCTGACGGCGATAAAACAGCCGTCCACCGGATTGGTAAAGTGTTTATCACCGAGGTAGATGGGCAGTCGCTATACTTTCAAGAGATTGCGCGTAAACCCGGAAGGAGCGAGATGGCCAACAAAGTCACCCTCAAGCAGATCGCCCAGGAGGTGGGGCTTTCCCCTTCGTCGGTTTCGCTTGTACTCAATAATCGGCCTTGTCGCATCTCGGAAGAAAACCGCAAGCTCATCAAGGAGGTTGCGGCGCGCAACCACTATGTTCCTAACCAGATCGCGCGCAGCCTGGTCATGCGCGAGTCGCGTACGCTGGGCCTTATCGTTCCCAATATCGAGAGCCGCTTTTTTGCCTCGCTCGCCGGCAGCTTGGAAAAGCGCTGTCGCGAGGACGGCTATGCACTCTTTATTACCAGCTCGGGTGGAAGCGCCGATGACGATCTGGAACTGCTACGCCAGCTGGTGACGCGCGGCGTCGATGGTGTGTTCCTGGTCGTGGGCGACGAGTTCTCCGACGATCGCGCCCTGCGCGAGGAAGTGAGCCATCTGCCTATCCCTGCCGTGATGGTCGACCGCGCCATTGAGGGCCTCGAGTGCGACAAGGTGATGTTCGACCACGAGATGGGTGGCTACATGGCCACCCGCTATCTGATCGAGCAAGGCCACCGTCGCATCGCCTGTCTGGTTAACGCGCGTCGCTCCAATACGGGTCGCAAACGACTCGCCGGTTACGAACGCGCGCTGCGCGAGGTGGGGCTGCCCATCGACGCGCGCCTGGAGTTTGAGAGCGAATATTACATCCCGAGTGCCTATGAGGCCTCGGAGGCTGTGCTTGCAACCGATGCCACCGCCGTGTTCGCAAGCTCGGACAACATTGCCCTCGGTTTGCTCAAGCGCTTGCACGAGATGGGGAAGAGCATCCCGGGCGATATCTCGGTCGTAAGCTATGACAACTCGGCGGCCGACGTTCTCTTTGAGCCGGCACTGACCGCGATTGAGCAGGATCCTGGTGTCCTCGCGGAGCATGCTTTTGGCTGCATGTCCAAGCGTCTTGCCGGTAGGGGCGGTAGACGTGCCGAAGAGGTCGTTCTGGAGCCGGCGCTTATCGTGAAGGGCAGCGTGCTTAACCTTACCGAATATAGCTAAGCGCACTTGTTTGTTTGCATAGATTGCATGCGGAGCGTCCGCTATTTGCCGGCGGGGCCGGGGCGCCTGCTTTGTTTTGAGAAGTTCGCGAAGCCCACCTCTCAAAACAAAGCAGGCACCCCGGCCCTCGTCCGTAAGCTCTTCCGCTGGGCGAGCCATAGACGCCGCGCACCGATCTACTAAAGCATGAGCTTGAAATTGGTGCTATATTCGGCTTGAGTTGTTTAATGCTAGTACGGGAGGCTGATATGGGGCTGTTCAAGAAGAAAAACCCGCAGGATGCCTTTGATCCCGATGTGTTTACCATCACGGATACGATTTTGGACCCGCCGCGGTTTACGTTTTTGCCGGCTATCTACCAGGATGCCACGCGTCGCAAGTGGGCCGTGCATCAGCGCGGCGGCGAGCCGAAGATTTTTGACTATGCGGACGTGTTGCAGTGCGAAGTGGCCGAGGCGGGCGATCCGGAGGCCGAGGAAGTGGTCTCAAAACAGGAATTTGCCCAGCGTATCCTGGCAAATCCTGCCAAGGCGGCGAAAATAAACGCTGCCAAGCGTAATATGTGTCTTGGTATGGGCGTTGTTGTGGCGGTTCAGACGGGAAAAGACGAGGTTTCCAAATTAGAGATTCCCGTTATGACCGACGAAGTCAAACGCGATTCAAGTCTATATAAGTCGTATCGGAATGTTGCCGAGAAGATCAAGGCCGAATTTGATGCCATGGGAGGGCTGGTCTAATTTTGGCGGCATACGTTTCTGAATGAGGAGTCTGTGCAATGGCAGGCGAATCTTATGCAATTCCCCCCAAAGATCGTGCTGTTGAGGGAATTCTTTGGTATATCCAGCACCACCAGCTTGCCGGCGGCGATCGCCTGCCGGCCGAGCGCGTGCTGTGCGAAGAGATCGGCGTTTCGCGCACGGCGTTGCGCGCCGGTATCACGCGGCTCATCTCGTGTGGAACGCTCGAGAGCCGTCGCGGATCGGGTACGTATGTGTGCCCTCCCAAGCCGCTGAACATCTTTCAGGAAACGTATAACTTCTCCGATGCTGTGCGGACTGCCGGCCTGCACCCCTCTTCTCGTCTGGTTTCCACCGGGACCATCGAGGCGGATGAGGCACTTGCCGACAAGCTTGGGGTGTCTGTAGGCGCTCCTTTGCTTCGCATGCAGCGCGTTCGACTTATTGAGGGCGAGCCGGCGTCAATCGAGACGGCTCACGTTAACCTGTCCCTGTGCCCATCGCTTATCGAGCACGATTTTGAGTGCGAGAGCCTTTACGATGTCTTGCTCAAAGAAGGTGGCGTGCGTGTTGAGCATGGACGTGAGCATATCTCCATCTCGCGTTTGAACGCCGAAGAGGCCGAGCTGCTCCAGCAAGAAGAGGGAACGCCGGTGTTCTATGAGAGCACGATCGAATTGGATAAGGACATGCGTTTTGTGGAGCATTGCAAATCGGTGATTTTGCCCACAAAGTTCCGCTTTGCCGATAACGGCGAAGAGAACGGCATGAGGAGCGTGGCAGGTGAACAATGGCTGAAACAGTAGATGCCACCCCGGTCTATATGCGCATTCGACGCCGCATCGAGGAGCGTATCGAGCGCGGTATATATCCCACGGGTTCCATGATTCCGTCCGAAAAAGACCTCGCCGAGGAATTTGGTACGACACGCTTGACCATCCGAAGCGCTGTCGATGAGCTGGTTCGGCGCGGGCAGATTCGCCGTGTTCGGGGAAAAGGTGCCTTTGTGGCGCAGAAAGTACCTGCTTTTTTTGAACGCACGGGCGGTTTCCGTGAATCGGTCCGTGCTTCGGGCGGCGAGCCGTCCGTCCGTATTCTCGCGCGTTCCAAGCGTTATGCGGGGCCATACTACGCCGACCTGTTTGGCATCGCCGAGGATGATTTGCTGTATTCGATTCGGCGTTTGAACTGCGTCAACGGCGACCCTGTATCGATTGAGATGGCGTTCATCCCGTGCCTGCTGTTTCCAACCATCGAAGATATTGACGTGTCGGTCTTCAGTTTGTACGAGACCTATGAGATGCTGGGCCGAAAGCCAGTTATGGCACAGGAAAAGCTCGATATCGAAGCGCTGGGCGCGCGAGATGCCGGCCTGCTTGGACTGGAGCAGGGCGATCTTGCCTTGACGCTGGAGTGCGTAAGCTTCGATGCGGGCGGCCAAGCGATCGAGTACGTCAAATCGTTTAACCGCGGTGATGCGGGTGGATATACCTATACGTACTAGCTGGTGTTTTGTGAATAACGCCTGGGAAACTAACTAGTTTTGATCGTTGGGTCAGCTGTATATACAACCTTACAGGGCCCAAAATCGACCGTTCGCCGAAGGGGATAAATTAATCGACAAAGAGGTATCAAAAAGCCGTAACCTGTAACTGTGATTGGTATCAAATACTAATGATTTGTAACGAGGTGAGACGATGAAGATGCTCGATTACGTTCAGTTTGCCCATGTGCGTATGGGGGAGAACCTCGAGCGTTCGTCTGAGCTGGTAGCGCAGCTCGTTGATATTTTCCAGTCCGGTTCTTATAACGCACTGCGCATCGTTGCTTCGGGTTCGTCGCGCCATGCCGCCGATTGCGCCCGCGATTACCTGCAAGATGCGCTGCAGATGCAGGTGTCCGTTGTGACGCCCGAGGCCTTCGTCGATTTTGAACACACCTATCCGCAGCATGCGCTCAACATCGCCGTCTCGCAGAGTGGCTATTCGACCAATACGATTGCGGCGCTCGATTACATGCGCGCACACGATATGGCTGCAGTTGCGCTCACGGCAAACGTCGAGGCACCCATCAAGGAACACGCTGACATCGTTCTTGACTACGGTGTGGGCGTCGAGTCGGTGGACTTTGTGACTCTGGGCGTCGAGGTTCTCGTTGAGTATCTGGTGCTCTTTGGTATTTACGGCGGTCAGGCGCGCGGAACGGTTGACGCCAAAGGCGTTGCCCAGCGTCTTGACGACCTGCGCGAGGCTATCCAGGCCAATGCCGTGATGTGCAAGACCGCCGAGACATGTGTCCAAGACCACATGCTCGAGCTTTCTGAGCACATGCCCGCCATGGTCGTCGGCAACGGCCCCAACTACGGTGTTGCCGAGGAGGCAGCGCTCAAGCTGAGCGAGACCATCAAGATTCCTGCCATGCATCACGAAGGCGAGGAGTTCGTCCACGGTCCTGAGATGCAGATCGTTCCGGGCTATCTGGTGTTTATCGTCGACGATCCGCAGGGGTCGGAGCGTCTTGCGAATATCGCCGATGCGCTATCGAACGTTACGACAAAAACGGTGCTGCTCACGGCCCATCCCAAGGGTAGGGCTCACGAGGTTGCGGTGCCTCAGGTGGCTCCGCTGCTCAGCGCAATTCCCAATCTTGTGTTCTTCCAGACGATTGCGGCCATGATAGCCGAGCGTCTGAAGTCATGGGACGTGCACCCGTATCTCGACGCCGTCTCCAAGCAAATGGAGGTCAAGGCAGAGGGCTACGAAGAGTCAGTCAATGCGCTTAAGGCCAAAGCGGCCGAGTGTTACGGAATGTAAGCGGGTTTGATGCCCGTTGGCATGGGGGATGTGGAAACAACCCCAGAAAGGAGAGACAAATGAAGGAAACCGAGAAGATCGAGATCATGCATTTCGACCAGGAGGGCTATCTCGAGGACGGTAAGGCGCTCTACGAGACCGGCAAGAAGATGACCGCGCTCGCCGACAAGGTCGCCGACGAGGGCTACG
>CAUAEH010000017.1 GCA_958427975.1 uncultured Collinsella sp.
CGAGCGTATGGGTTTCCTTGACGGTGTAGGTGCCGGCATCGAGGCCCTTGACGTTAATCTCGCCGGAGTCGGTGGTCGTGAACTCATAAGGCTCCTTATCGAGGGAGCCATTATCCTGGACATACATGCCCTTGGATGTAGTATCGTCGGGATTAGTGGCACAGATGGTGAACTTTACGCCGGCAAGTTTCTTATTCTCATCAGTCGCGTCCTTCTTGACGAGCTTGAGCGCATAGGTGTAGTCGCGCACGGTGTCGGGCACAGACTCACCCTTGGTATCGTGGCCAGGGTTGTTGGAGTAGATGAGCTTGACGGTGTTGGAGTTGCCCGTGCCACCGACAACAACATGCTGGGACATCTTCGGGTCGAGCTTGGCGCTGTACCTAACAACGACCCTTGTGTTCTCGTCAACAGTGACACCGGCCGCCCCGGCGGCAGCCTTAAGATCGTCAAACTTTACGCTCAAGACCGTCTTGCCATTTGAATCGGGATTAGACACGGTCACAGAAGTAGGCGTGATAGGAGTCTCACCAATCACGGCCTTGACAGAGGACTCATCAACAGTCAAACCGGCAGACAGCTCATCGTAGAACTCATAATAGTAGGTGCCGAACGTGTCGACATTGTTTGCAACCGTGCCGGTCAGCTTGTACTGAACGGTCTGACCCATCTGGGAGTCCGCCTTGTCATGCCACTCGACGCCCGTAGCATCGTCCTTGATCTGCTTCATCACGGTCGGGATGCTCGTCTTCTCGGTAACGCTCACTGCGTCGCCGCCCACGACCGCAAAGATCGGCGAGGTACCGGTCTGCTTCTCTTTCTTATTGAGCGAGTCGGTATCGGTCATGAACAGGTAGTAGCCGGCCTTCGTAGTGGTGAAAGTGGAACCGGCAGCAAAGGAATTGCCCGTAGCGGTAACACTCTTCTCTACAGCCAAGGCAATCTTGTTAAGGATGCTGCCCTGCGGCAAACTCGTGGTATTAGTGGTATCAGTGATCGTGGAAAGGTAGTCGGCAACATCAGAAGCAGTCGAGTCTTTGGTAATTCCAGGGACTTTATTAGCAACAAGCTCGTCCAGGACCGCATTCTCTGCGGCAGGACTCGCCCACTTAACGTTGGACGTAACCTTACCGGACGTTCCGTCCATAACGTCAGCAGTAAAAATCTGATACGCCTTGAACAAAGTGGGGCCATTGTCCGCGGCCTGGCTAATCGTGAGCGAATAGCTGGGGGCGGCACCCTCCTCAGCAAACGCCATGGTCACCGGCGCCATCACACCGCCGAAGCTCAACGCCGCCGTGAGGCCGGCGGTTACTGCCAGGCGTGCGATGTTCTTGCTCATGCTCATCTTCTTTTCCTCCGTTTTCCGGTTGGTTCTCATTCGATCGATCATCATCTGTCTATGCCTTAGCATCTGCTTCGTTACGTCTCGCCCCGCTCTCTGTGGGGCTGCCAGCTACTCTTTATGGCTGCCACCTCCCCGCTTGACCAGGAGCGCGACCACGATGAGCGCGGCTCCGGCGACCGCTGCGGCGGCCGCGGCGTACATTGCCATATCGCCAGTCGAGGGCATAAAGCCTCCGGTGATAATGCTAGGGGGTGTGCCGGTGGGCGTGTTGATGAGCGACGCCTCCAGGCTGCCCGTCGACCCGTCCGCGCTGTCGGCGCGCAGGGGCGACTCGGCCGTGATGGTGAGTTTGGGCTTGGCGGCGGCCACCTGGTCGACGTCCAGGCCCTCAGCCGTGACCGTCACGGAGCGCGTGCCCTCAAAGGCGGTGTAGCCCTTGGGCGCCTTGAGCTCGCGGACCTCCAGCTTGCCCGAGTCCACGCCCGAGACGGTCACGCGACCGTCCTCGCCCGTGGTGACGGTGGCCTTGCCCTCTGCATCCCACGTGCCGTCAGCCGCTAGCGTGCGGCCGCGGTCGTCGGCGATGCTCAGGACCGCCCCGGGCAGCGGCTTGTCGCCATCGCTGCCGCGCTTGGTGAGCGCGAGATCCCAGGTGTAGGCGCACGCATCGTCGCTCGGCGTGCGGGTGAAGCCGGCGTCGCCGGACTGGTCGGCAAAGGGAGAGCGCGGGTAGCGCAGGTAGACCTCGTTGGGGTTGCCCTTGGCAATGCCGTGGTTGCATGCGCTGTTGAGCGGCGCATTGTACACGGCGACCACGCGGGCGCCCGCGGTGAAGGCGTCGGCCCCGTCAAGCGCGGCGATGAGGTCGCCGGTGCGCACGGTGAAGGTCTTACCGTCGACCGAGACCTTGCACTGGGCCGTGATGTCGGTCCAACCCTTCGCGGGCTCGGTGCCGGCGCGCCCGTCCTTACTGGTCGAGACGGCGTCAAAGCCGCCGTCCGCACCCGCCGCCACGTACACGCGCATGCTCGCGGCCACCTTGGAGGGGTCGAGTCCCGCGCTCATGGTGTCGACGAGCTGCACCGTATAGGTGTCGTAGGCCGTGAGGCCCGCCGGGACCGTGGCCGAGAGGCGCCAGTACAGGTCGTCGGCGACCGTGGCGTCGGCGGCCTTCTGCCAGGCGGCGGTGCTGTCCTCCAGCACGTGCTTGGCAACCTTGGGGGTCGCGGCCTTGGGCTTGACGGTGACGGCGTTGCCGCCGACCAGGGCCATGATCGGCGCGGTGCCGGCCTCGCCCTGGGCGATGGCGTCGTCGTCGGCGACGATGAGCCAGTAGCCACAGGGCAGCTCTGACGCCGTGCCCGCGTTAAGGGCCACGGACGCGGCGTCAGGGCTCTGGAGGGAACGAGCGAGCTGCGCGCTCAGCGCGCTCGTAAGGTGGGAATCGGCGTTGAGCCATTCGGCAGCTTCCTGCGCGGTGGTCTGGGAGTTGGGCATGCCGGCGCTGTGCAGCACAGGCAGCGCGGCGTCGCGCACGACGCCGCTTGCCCAGGCGAGGTCGGTGGCGATCTTGGCGTCGCTGTCGCCGTCGACGACGTTGGCGCTAAAGATCTGGTAGGCGTCGTAGCTGCGCGCCACGGTGCCTCTCACCGTGATGGAACCGGCCGAGGTCGGCACGGCCTGCGCGGAAGCGGGGAACACAACCGCGCAGGTGCCGATCAGGAGGGCAAGCAGCGCAAACAAGATCGGGAAGGAGCAATCTTTCTTATTCACGACGCTCACCTCCCTTCGCATTCGCCTTGCGACGAATGTGCATCCAGGCCGCAGCAGCGCAAAGCACCGCCGCGCCGGCAAGGTACGTCAGAGTGACGCCCGACATACCAGAAAGGGGCAAAGAAGTGGAGTAGGTGTTGGTGAAGGTGGGGGTGGAAGTGTCGGTGAGGTCGTGGTCATCGGTATCGGCGTTTTCCCACTCACCTTTGGAGTTAACGGTTCCCTTCCTGTAGGTCACTTCACATTTAATCGTCTTATCAGGCTGAACAGTTGCCTTGGCCGCAATCTTGTAGACCGAATGGTCGTACGTGTAGTGCGAGAACTGCGAACCGTCGGTTTTCTCGCGCACATAGTACGTAAAGGTCTTGAAAGGGCCACCCGTGGAGCCGCCCGGGTCGTCGGGATTATTCCTGATATCAGAGAGCGAGTACTTGAGCTCAATCGTTTCATTGCTTTTGTCCTTGAACGAAAGCGTCTGCGTCTTCTCAGGACCAGAGGTCACGGCAGTACCGATGATGTTTTTAAATTCGCTGTCTTTCGCAAGTTGAAGCGTAAACGCCTTCATCTCGCCACCCTCAACGACCTTAGTCGCCTTAGGAGTCCAGGAGACGGGAGACACGATTTTGTTGGTAAAGGTCGGTTTCTTACTGTTACCGATAGTAACCGTAGTCTTCGTGCTATCTTGTGAGCTATCTTGTGGGATGTCAACGGAATAGCTTCCGGAACCAAGTGGTTTGAAGTCGGGATCCTTCTCTGTCTTTTTAGAAACGGTTATTTCTTTTACCTTGTAATAATTAATAGGAATCGACATGAGATATTTAGTGTCGGATGGATTGTCCTCAACTTTTACCACGATCTTGTAAATGGTCTCGTCGAATTTGGTATTCGATTCGTTTTCGCCGCTGATGGGTTCCTCAACTAGATAGAAAACGTATTGTCCCGAAGAATAGTCCTTGCCAGAGTCGAAGGTGATATTGCCGTTTGTTTGATCAACAGGCGCCTCGCCCGCAACACTGCAATCGCCCATATCAAATGTGTCGTCATCTTTCCAAGAAGGCTCGATGTCACCATCCTGGCGCAGCAACTTAAATCTGTAATTGTGCGTGCTAAGGCCTTGCGAGATTCCCTTTTCATCTTTAAGCACCTTGGTGGCATTGAGCTTCATGCTCGGATAAACACTCAGATCCTTGACCTCGCCAACGACAAGATCGCCGTTGGTCATGATGCCGCCACCGTGGGTGTAGGAATAGTTGCCACTGATAATGGTCGTAGCCGCTGTCTGCGCCTTTCCCATGGCATCGGCAGTCGGATGGGCCTCAAGACCGAACATGTACTTGGCCTCGGCGCCGCCATTTGGCTCAATGGTGATCTTCTCGCCGTCGCAAGTGCCCTGCCAACCAGCCGAGTCGCCGCCGAGCATCTTGCCGAGCACAACTGCAATTGTCGAGTTCGCACCATCTTTTTTACGCACCAGGAAGAAATCCTTATGGCCGGATTTTTTGAAGGGCTCGGTAATGTACTCGGAGTTACTATCCTCGTTCTTCCCATATCCGCCGGCAGAGTAGTGTTCACCATTATTATCTTTATTGTTATAAATAGCGGCACCGTTGGAATGCGAAACGATTGTTTCGCCCGTAGGGCAAGCGCCAACGCCGCCGCCCCAGCCGCCAGCCTCATTTTCGGCAATCAACGTCTTTACGATATTGAGCTTGCCGCCCTTCTGGATAAAGACGCCACCGCCGCCCCAGTCGCCGCCGCGATCCTTACCCGTCATAGTCTTGTTGTTCGTAATGTAAATCTTGCTGTTCTCACCAGCGCTAATTGTTGCCATCGTACCAGTGTTGTCACCGCCAGCGATACGCAAACCGCCGCCCTCAGCGTTCTCCGCCACGTTGCCGGCAATCGTGCCGCCAGTCATTTCAAACTCGATGGTCTGGTTGTAAAAACCAGCGTAAACGCCACCGCCAGCCTCATGGGAGTAGTTAGCAGTAACTGAGCCACCCGTTATACTGAGCTTGCCACCATTTACACATGCAATGCCACCGCCACCGAGCAGGCCATTGTTAAACGATTCAGAGATATTGGAATCGACACGATTGTTAGTAATGCTTGCCGAATCGCTGATACTAACGCAAGCATTTTTGGTAAAGACGCCGCCGCCATAACCATTTTCGGGACTGCCGCCGCTGTTGCAAGTGTTTTCATACGTAGCGTTGCCAGAGATAATTCCGCCCGTAAGCTTCAGGGTGGCTCCCTTGTCAGCATAGATGCCGCCGCCAGAACCAGACTTGTTTCCCGCGACCACGCCGCCTGTCATTTCGAGACTGGCATTCGCGCCCGCCTTCTCGCCCGTTATGCACAGGCCACCGCCCCAGCCACCGCCGTTGCCATTGGTGACGTAACCGCCTTCGATTTTGACTTTACCCTCAGAAAAAATCACATGGCCGTCATCGCTCAGATTGGCGGCCGTGGTAATCATGCCGCCCTTGAGATCGAGCGTGCCGCCCTCTTTAACGGTGACCACATGCTTTACGGAACCGCTGTCCGATGCCGCATCAATAGCGCCAAAGCCCGTAACGACATGCCTGATCGTAGTCTCGGTTGTGCCGAGTCCATCTTGATTGGGCGTGCTCTTGGTCTCAAAGTAAGTAAGACTCTTAGGAGTGCCACTATTTGAGCCGTTTCTTGTTTCCCATTCCATAGACGCAAGATGACCCGCCGTCGTTTCGACCAGGGTCTGTTCGTCTTTTGTTTTACCTAAATCCTCGATAGTGAGTGTGGCTCCATTTTCGACCACAAAGAAGGAGTCTTTGTTGCCGGAACCACGGTAGAGCATGTGTCCCGCAAGATCGATAGCAGTGTCTTTGGTGATGGTGATCTGCTTATCCGAATAGGCAAAATCCGTCAGTCGGAACTTGCCGCCATTGGTGAACGTCTCAGCAATATTACCTTTCACCTCGTTATAGCCATCGGCACTGACGGTAGCGGGAGCGATAGCGTTTTCATCGTTAGTTTCATCATCAGAAGGCTGTGTATCGGAAGGCTGCGCGGCGCCCTTGGCCTCCGCGTCGCCGGACGGCAGTCCCGCGGCAGCGGCGTCTTCGCTCGCGCCATTCTCGGCATCATCGCTAATCTGCTTTTCGGCACCCCCGTTAGTGGTGCTGTCTACACCAGTAGACTCACTTGAGGAACCCTCCCCCATCACAGCTTCCTCGGCAGAAACCGCCTGGGCATCGTTGGCAATGGCCTGAGAGATCGGGGGCATGACGAGCGACAGTACCAGGCTCAAAACGGAGGCTCCGCACAAAACGCCTGCCAGTACACGGCGCGTCGCTTTATTACTCTGTTTAGATTTGTCTGAATTTGCTTTCATCGATGTCTCCTCCCCAAGAGACCGCGATCTTGCTCTTTCACTATCAAACGTATCTGCGCAATCTGTAATTGCGCACGCTTAGTAATCCATATTGTAGCGATTGTTTGAACATCTAAACAAGATAACCGATTGTTTTGTAGCGAATTCTCAATTCTCTTGACATTTGCTCAGATTTACCTTCGTTTATTCGCTATCTAATTTTTGTTTCTGCTGGTAATATAGTTGTCTATCATTTTTTAATGGCATTAGATTTATTTGCACAACATTTTGCTCAAGAGTAAACATCCTGTAAACAGTCGAAAATCGACCATGAGCGGTAGGTCATTTACCGGGAGTAATACCCTACCAAACTGATGAGAATATCTTTACCCCATCGGTAGTTAGAAGCGTAATGTTCAGACAACCATATTTGAATTTTCGCGCAGTTTTTAGGCATCAATTCGCCCAAATCGCCCGAAGCCATCACAAAGGTACCTGCCCCCTTTGTGGTGATTCTGCCCCGGCGCTACAGCAGATGTTCCTCGATAAAGATCGCGATGCCGTCTTTGTCGTTGCTCGCGGTTACAAAGTCGGCGGCGGCACGGGTGGCGTCGCTGCCGTTTGCCATGGCCACGCCCACGCCGGCGTCGGCCACCATGCAGGTGTCGTTATCGGCATCGCCAAACACGCAGATGTCCTGGAGCTCCATGCCGTTAAGCTCCGCCACGCGCACAAGGCCGCGCGTCTTGGACACGCGCGGATCCATGAACTCATAGAGCCGCTGCGTGGTTTGCAGAGCCGCCGCCTTAACAGTGTCATCGGCAAACGTCGATGCTCGCTCGATGGCCTGCGGCATCACCTCGGGCGCCATGGTAAACATCACCTTGGGCTGCGGATCGCGCAAAAACTCGGCAAAATCGACCACCTGGTAGGGCACGCCGTCGACGCGCGACAGGTGCTCGACGCACGCATTGCTCTCGGGCACGTAGAACACGCCGTCTCGGGGGCAGACGGGCGTTGCCGGAAGGTCCGCCATGTGCTCGCAGATGCGCGCGATGGTCTCGCCCGGCAGCGGATAGCTCAGCTCGTTGATGCCGTGCGCGCGGTCGATGACCTCGGCGCCGCCGCAGCCCACCATCACGTCTACCAGGCCTTCGATGCCCCAGAGCTCGTACATGGCCTCGGTCGCGTGGGCGTCGCGCCCGGTGCACAGGCCAAAGAGCACGCCGCGCTCGCGCAGGGCGCGGATCGCCGCCACGGTGCGCGGGGACACCGTGTGCTGGCTCGTGAGCAGTGTGCCGTCGATATCGCAGAACACGGCTTTGATGTGGCTGAAGGTGGTGTCCATGGGGGCCTTTCTGGGTTGTGCGGCGGTGTGGGGTGTGGTCGGAAATGGTGTACATGGTATACCAAGGCGCAGGCCGGTGGGACCCGATCGCCACAAAGGCGTCTGGCCCCCTTGTGGTGGCCGGACCCGAAGGGTGGCCTGGCCCGGGGTGCAAAGCATCACAACATTCGACGTTTTTCGGCAAAATCGCGATTTTCATCGAATGTTGTGATGGTTTTTACTGCTTTGCGGCACGATCCAAGTGCCGGCGGCCAAACAACAGCAACGCCGCGGGAACTGCCGTCACGACCATACCCGCCCCTACGAGCGTCTGCTGCACGCCAAATGTCGCCGCCAGCCACGGGGCAATCGCCAGCGGGGCTACGCCGGCAAACATGTTGCCAAAGCCCATGACCGAGTTCACGCGACCAAGCTGCTCGAGCGGGGCCGTCGTTTGCACAATCGTGTTGTGGAGCGGGTTGACGATGCCCCAAGCTATGCCCAGTGCAATCTGGCCGACGAGGGCTACACCCACGTACGGTGTCCCCACATAGAGCAAACTTCCCAGGCCCACGGACATGAGCGCCACGAGCAGGGTTTTAAGGTTGACCAGGTGCGGCGGCAAGCGGAGCGCGAGGACGGCGCCCAGCACCGCGCCGACACCGCTGGCCGACGAGAGCCAGCCCATCCATTCGACACCGACGTGCAGGACATCACGGTAGAAGAACGACTCCAGCGGGTCGAAGGCACCGTAGCCAAAGTTTGAAAGGAAAATAATGCAGAACAGCAGGGCGAGAACGCTATTGGTAAAGACCGTCTTGATGCTGGTCGCGAAGGTGACGCGGGAGGACGTGCTGGGATTGGAGCTTCGTCCCGCACGCTCCCCTTCCTCTGCCGAATCGGCATCCGCATGCCCGGCGACATGGCTGGTCTGCGGCCTAAAGCCCCAACCGGCAATAAGCGCCAGTACGGTAAAGATCATCATGAGCACGAACACCGCACGCGACGACGCAGCAGCTGCGACAAAGCCGCCCAGCGTGGGGCCAACGATGATACTCACGTTTGAGAACATGGCGATGGCGGAGTTGATGTCTTTGAGCTCGACGGGATCATCGGTGAGATATGCCGGATAGGACGTGGCGATGGGCTGGGCAAACCCCATCACGAAGCCCAGGAGCACCGCGCCGAGCAGGACGATGCCGGTCGCGCTGCCAAAAACGAGGATCGCCGCGCCGGTTGCCAGCGTGCCCACGATGCTCAGCAAGAAATGACGGCGCGGGCCCCAGGCGTCGAGCGCCGCGCCACCCGCAAAGGATCCCAAGATCACGAATACGTTCATAAAAAGGACGGCCAGCGATGTCGCCACGACCGAGGCATCGTCTGCATAGGTGAGCGTTCCGATGACACCGATAAAATAACTAGTCTGAAAGCCGGTATATATGAGGAAGCGCATTGCCACCAGGTGCTTAGCCTGCGCGGACAGCGATGATTGAGGCTTTGAGAAAAGAGAGGCGAGCATGGAGACTCCTTGTTTCATACGAATGCGGACGGCGGGCATTCGCCACCGTCTGTCAAATCAATCTATCCGCATGAAACATTAAGGACGCATCAAGCCCCTTCTCTCCGTTTTTCGCCCGTCATGAACTACTTGGTAGATTGTAAGGCATGTCCCACACATCTACTAAAGCAAAATCCACCACAAAGGTGCCTGGCCCCTTTGTGGTGGAAATGACGTTTGCCCAGATAGAACCTGCCAAAATAAACCTGTCCCTTTTTGGCAGGTTTTAGGCCAGATGGTCTTGGATCAGGTCGCAGATGGCTCGGGCGTCGTTGATGTTGATGGCTCGGGTCGCAAAGCCGGCGTCGAAGGCCTGACGCGCCAGGGCTTCGTTGCAGGCAAGGGCCAGCGTGTGACCGTCGACCAGGTCGAGCGAGCTCTTGCCGCGCAGACGGTCGACACCGGAGCGCGCGACGACGATGTT
Organism: uncultured Collinsella sp.; assembly: GCA_958427975.1. Lineage (GTDB taxonomy): Bacteria > Actinomycetota > Coriobacteriia > Coriobacteriales > Coriobacteriaceae > Collinsella. The sequence goes on from CAUAEH010000017.1 coordinate 9,783, forward strand.
GTCGAAGCCCTCGGTCTTGTAGCCCTCGATGATCACCACGTCGACATCGTTGTAACGCGACAGCAGCTCGCGCGCGGGCATCTCGTCCTCCTCACGCGTGTCGGCGTACTCCGCCCAGCGCGTGGCGCAGATGAGGCCCACGTGCTTGGATCCGGCCTGGTGATGACGCCAGGTGTCCTTAGCGGGCACATCGATATCAAAGCCGTGGTGCCCGTGATGCTTGAGCGAACCCACGCGCAGGCCGCGGCGGGTGAGCTCGGCAATGACCTTCTCGACGAGCGTGGTCTTGCCCGAGTTTTGGTAGCCGATAAACGCGATCGCGGGGACAGCCGGAGTAGGAGCTACGGGCGCGACGGCGACGGGCGCGCTTGTGAGTGTGGCACCGTCAGCGGCCACGGCCTCAACAGCAGCGGCCTGACGCTCGGCACGATCCCACACGCCCGAGCGGCCGCCCTCCTTGTGCAGCAGGCGCACGTCGACGATCTCCATGCCGCGATCGACGGCCTTGCACATGTCGTAGATGGTCAGACACGCGGCACTCGCGCCGGTCAGGGCCTCCATCTCGATACCCGTCTTGCCCGTCACGCCGGCCGTAACCAGTACGTGAAAGCCAACCTGCCCGTCCGCGCGCGCCGGCGCCCAGCCCTCGGGCACGTCCTCGGCCGGCGTCCCCGCCGGAGCGATGGGCTTGATATCGCACTTACTCTTGGTAATGAGCAACGGATGGCACATGGGGATGATGTCGCTCGTGCGTTTGATGGCCATAATGCCCGCCACGCGCGCGCAGGCAAGCACGTCGCCCTTTTTGGCGCGGTCCTGCAGCACCATGGCCTGCGTCTCGGGGTGCATGAGGATGGTGCCCTCAGCAATGGCGATGCGATGCGTCTCGGCCTTGTCGGACACGTCGACCATGCGCACCTCACCCTTGGCGTCCACATGCGTCAGCTCATCGCGACGGGCGTCACGGGCGGGCTCGACGACAGCGCTGACAGACGGCTGCACGGACGTGTCGGCATCGCTTGCCGCGGCCGCGTCTTTGTGGGCAGACATCGCGGCCCTGCGAGCGGCCTTGGTGGCATCGGCGTACCTGCTCTTGGCCATATGATCATCCTCCGATTTGGGACATAAATCGTTGCGTGCCCTCAATTATCGCGTGTTCCTGCGGTTTGTGGGCCACGGCATCGCGCCAAATCGAAAGTACCTGCATATCATCACCATGGCGCAGGGCGTCGCGCACCGAATACTCGGCATCGCTGAACAGGCACGGACGCACGTTGCCATCGGCCGTCAGGCGCAGACGGTTGCAGTTCGCGCAAAAATGGTTGGACATGGCGCTGATGAAACCAACCGTTCCCGCCGCGCCCGGAAAGTGCCAGTAGCGCGCAGGGCCCGCGCCGGCAGGAGCGTCGTTGATGTCGAGCGGCTCGAGCTCGCCCAGACCCGCCGCGGCGGCCCCGGCATTGATGCGCGCTCGCAGCTCGTCGCTCGGCACGGTGTCGCTCGCATCCCACAGATCGGGATTGAGCGTGGGTGCGTGAGGGTCCACGGCGCAATGCGAACTTGTGTGTTCGTCGCCGATGGGCATGTATTCGATAAAGCGCAGGTGGATGGGGCGGTCGAGCGTGAGCCGCGCGAGGGCCGCCACATCCTGGTTGAGTCGGCGCACCACAACGCAGTTGACCTTAACGGGCTCAAAGCCCCAGGCCAGCGCCGCGTCGATGCCAGCCATGGTCTGCTCGAGTCGGCCCAGGCGCGTGATCATTCCAAAGAGCGTAGGGTCGAGCGTGTCGAGCGAGATGTTGACGCGGTTAAGCCCCGCGTCTTTGAGCTGCGGCGCCAGTTTGGGCAGCAGGGCGCCGTTGGTGGTGAGCGAGATGTCCTCGATCTGCGGAATCGCGCGGATGTCGCGAATGAGCGGAATGATACGGCGGCTGACCAGCGGCTCGCCACCCGTCAGGCGCACGCGGCGAATGCCCTCCCCCGCCACCAGGCGCACAAAGCGGGCGATTTCCTCGGCGCTGAGCAGCTCGTCGTGCGCACGGGGCGCCACGCCATCGGCCGGCATGCAGTAAATGCAGCGGAAATTGCACTTGTCGGTAACGGCAATGCGCAGGTAGTTGATATCGCGGCCAAAGCCGTCATGTTGCACGTGCCCGTCCACGCAGCCCTCCCCTCACGCGGCATTTTATTCTTCGGAAAACATAATACCCCACGAGAGAATCACGCCGACACCCGTACGACAGGACAGGTCGCTTCGAGCAAAACGGACTTCCAAGCCCATCCTCAGCATACAAACCATCACAACATTCGATGCTTTTCCCGATTTTGGCAAAAAACGTCGAATGTTGTGATGATCTGCCTGCCCACGGCACCCCGTAGAAGGACCGGAACGCCCCTAAAGGCCGCCGTCCCAGTGCCGAATCACGAATTCTCGCAGGTCGTTCTGCCGCTTCTGGAACGCTTCGCTTCGGTCGCACTTAAGGCCCATAGCGAGCGCGATGGCGTTCATCGCCCGATGCAATTGCAGCTGGTGGGCAAACTGAGTCCCGGTGAGGACGATCATCCTAAAGCCCAGCGCGCTCAGCACGGCCATACGCTCCGCATCCGACGCGCTGCGCTGTTTATCAAGATGGTCCGAGCCGTTGTATTCAATCCCCGTACCGCTCGCAGGTGCATATACGTCGATCTCGAAATACCCGGCCTTTGTAAGATACTTGAACTCGCTGGGAACATCGACCCGATGGTTGAGCTCGATCTTGGCGTATCCCAGCCCGCCCTGAGAACGCTTTGCTACGACCATGATTGCGGTGGCCGTCTCCATGGGCGACCGCGCGCCATCGTGCACGCGCTTGAGCACGGCGGCCGCGCGTATAGCCCCCTGACGAGATCGGTTCTCATTGCAATAGGCAATCAAGTCGGCAACGGTATACCTCTGCCCCATCTCGATATAATCACCTGTCGACAGATGATTCAAATGGTATCGGGCGCAGATTTCGTAGCCATATTCCAGCTGCTCGGGCTCGCTCATCCACGAACCCGCTTGGACAAAGCACATGGCCTCATCAACCACCAGAAGGCCCTCTGCCACCTCGATAAGATGGCATGGAGGTATCGGCGCCCCAAACACGTGGCACCTAAATCCAGCCGGCGTCGAGCGCTCAAAATCGAAGTTGACGAGCGTGTCGACATGATCGAGCTCTTCTCGTGGAATACCAAGCGAAACCAGATAGTCGGTAACGATTCCAACTGCCGTCGAAGCCCTCAGCCCCTTGGCATCGAGTCCCAATTTGGGCAGGCTCGCGGCCGGCTCCGCCTCGTTAGCAGGCGAGTCCTCATCGTATAGGCTGCTTGCTCGCGAGAGCGGCTCGGACGGGCGCGCCACGTTGTGGTACAGCCAGGCAGTCTTATGGGACAGGACGATCGGCAGGTCCATGAGCCCTCCAATGGAGTCGGATAACCAACCTTATTCCCCTGCCCACGGGTCCGCACACCTTCGTGCGCAAGAAAGCGAATCCACCCGGTCGAGCGGCAGAAAAACCATCACAACATTCGATGCTTTTCCCGATTTTGGCAAAAAACGTCGAATGTTGTGATGGTTTGAGGCGAGATGGGGGGGGCACGGAGGGGTCAAAGCATCGTGCTCGAACGGGTTAATCCAACTCTTTTAACCCATGTGCCAGCTGCCAGTACTCGCCGTGCTGGGCGAGCAACTCCTCATGGGTGCCGCGTTCGATGATGCGGCCGTGTTCGAGGACCATGATGGCGTCGGCGTCGCGGACGGTGGACAGGCGGTGCGCGATCATAAACGTGGTGCGTCCGCGCATGATGCGGTCCATACCGCGCTCGATGAGCTTTTCGGTGCGCGTGTCGATGGAGCTCGTGGCCTCGTCCAGGATGAGCACCGGCGGATCGGCGACGGCCACGCGTGCAATGGCGAGCAGCTGGCGCTGGCCCTGCGACAGGTTGGCGCCGTCGGCCGTGACCGGCGTGTCGTACCCTCTAGGCAGGCGGCGGATAAACGAGTCGGCGCAGGCTGCCTCGGCAGCGGCGCGCACCTCCTCGTCGGTCGCGTCGAGCTTGCCAAAGCGGATGTTCTGCGCAATGGTGCCGCTAAACAGGTGCGTGTCCTGCAGCACAATGCCGAGCGACCCGCGCAGGCTGGCCTTGGCAATGTGCTTGACGTCGATGCCGTCGTACGTGATCTCGCCGTCATCGACCTCGTAGAAGCGGTTGATGAGGTTAGTGATGGTCGTCTTTCCGGCGCCCGTCGAGCCCACAAACGCGATCTTTTGCCCCGGCTTGGCAAACAGGTTGAGGTCCGTGAGCACGCGGGCGCCCGGCACGTAGGAAAAGTCCACGGCATGGAAGCGCACGTCGCCGGCAAGCGGGACCAAGCCACACGTGAGCTCGGTGCCGTCGGCGGCCACCGCGCGGCCCGACTCATCAACGGCTGCCACGTCATGCAGATGCCCGTAGACGCCCACGCCCTGGCCCTCGGGAATTTTCCACGCCCACGCGGCATCGCCCGTCTGCACCAGCTCCACGCAGCCCTCGTCCACCTCGGGCTCAAGGTCCATAGCCGCAAACAGGCGCTCGGCACCGGCCAACGCGTTGAGCAAGAAGTTGCCGAGCTGCGTAAACTGGTTGATGGGCATGGCGGCCTGGCGCACAAAGACCAGGTAGCTTGCAAGTGCGCCCACATCGGCGAGCCCCTTGATGCAGAGCATGCCGCCCGCCACGGCGACGATGGCATAGTTGACGTAGCCAATCACGACGGTCATGGGCACCATGGAGTTGGCATAGCTCACGGCGGCGGTACCGGTGCGGCGAAGCTCGTCGTTGCGGCGGGTGAAGCCGGCGACATTCGCTGCCTCACGGTTAAAGACCTTGATGACCTTTTGGCCCGAGACCATTTCTTCGATATATCCATCCAGGTCGCCAAGCGATGCCTGCTGGGCAGCAAAGAAACGCTTAGAGCGCGCGCCCGAGTAGCGCGCATACAGCACAATGGCCGCATCGCACACGAGTGTGATAATCGTGAGCTGCCAGTTAAGGATGATGAGCATAGCCGTGGTGCCCACAACCTGAATGGCGGCCTGAATCACGTTGGCAAAGCTGTTGTTAAGCGCCTCGGAGACGGTGTCGACGTCGTTGGTGAAAAAACTCATGATGTCGCCCGAGCGCGTGCTGTCAAAATAACTGAGCGGCAGCGTCTGGATGTGCGCGAACAGGTCGCGGCGAATATCGGACACCACGTGTTGGGCCGCGCGCACCATGATCTGCGAGTAGCCCAGGGCCGAGAGCACGCCCGCGGCGTAGATGATCGCCGTCAGGATGACCTGCTTGGCGAGCAGTTCCTCCCCGCCCGTGGCCAAACCGTTAACGATGGGGCGCACCATGTAGGTGCCGGCGAGGCTCGCGATGGCGGCAACGGAGGCGAGCACGCCCACCGCGAGCAACGAGAACTTGGCATGCCCCATGTAGGAGAGCAAGCGGCGCACAGTGCGCTTGAGGTCGGCCGGGCGTGCTTGGGCTGCGGTCTTAGGCATGGCACTCACCCCCTTCCAAGGGTGATCTGCTGGGGACGGAGGAGAACGGATCATTCGCGCAGCCATCGTCGCAGCCGTCGCCGGCGTCCGCGTTCCCCGCAAACTCCATCTGTGAGGCGTAAATCTCCTGGTAGATGTTGTCGCTCGCCAGCAGTTCCTCGTGCGTGCCCACGCCGTGGACACGACCGTCGTCCAACACCACAATGCGATCGGCATCCATGACGCTCGCGATACGCTGGGCGATGATGAGCACGGTCGTATCGGGAATCCGAGCGATGTGCTCGCGAATCTTAGCGTCGGTCGCCATATCGACCGCGCTGGTGGAGTCATCAAAAATGAGCACGCGCGGGTGCTTGAGCAGCGTGCGCGCGATGCACAGGCGTTGCTTCTGGCCACCCGAAACACCGGCGCCACCTTGACCCAACTCGCCGTCCAGCCCGCCGATGCGATCAAGGAACTCGTCCATGCACGCTGCGCGGCAAGCCGCGAGGAGCTCATCGTCCGACGCCTGCGGATTGCCCCACTGCAGGTTCTCGCGCACGGTGCCCGTGAACAGCACATTCTTTTGCAGCACAATGCCCACGGCGTCGCGTAGAGTCGCGAGGTCGTAGTCACGCACGTCACGTCCGCCCACAAGCACGGCGCCCTCGGTAGCGTCGTACAGGCGCGCAATCAGCTGCACAAGTGAGCTCTTGCCCGAGCCCGTGCCGCCGAGGATGCCCACCGTCGAGCCGCTCTCGATGCGAAGGTCGATATGCTCGAGCACATCCTCGGCTGCATCCGCGCGGTATTTAAAGGAAACGTCGCGAAACTCGATACTGCCGTCCGCTGGCGCCGCAATCGCGAGGTCTCCCGCGGGGTTGGCGATAAAGGGCTCCTCATCGAGCACCTCGGCGATACGGCCCACACTCGTAAGAGCGCGCGTGAGCAGCAAAAACACGTTAGAAATCATCATGAGCGAATTCATGATCAGCAGCACGTAGCTCATAAAGCCCGTGAGCGAGCCCACGCCCAGCTTGCCGGCGAGAATCATGCGGCCGCCAATCCACAGGATGGAGAGCGCAGCCACGTACATCGACAGCTGAAACACCGGCAGGTTGAGCACCGCGCTGCCAAAGGTCTTTGTCGCAGTGCGCGCAAGCTCGGTATTGACTGCGTCGAACTTGGCCTCCTCGTGCTCGGTACGAACGTAGGCCTTGACGGCACGCACGGCGGTGAGGTCTTCCTGTACCACGCCGTTGAGGTGGTCCATCGAGGTCTGGAGTTGGCGGTAGAGCGGACTGACGCGATAGGTGATGACGCCCAGTACGATTGCCAGCACGGGCAAGATGATCGCAAAGACGGTGGCGAGCGGGCGCGACAGCATCAGCGCGTAGATAAGGCCGACGATAAGCGTCACCGGGCCGCGCACCATAGGGCGAAAGCCGTTGCCCACAGCATTTTGGATAACGGTGATGTCCGTGGTCATGCGGGTGACGAGCGAGCTGGCGTCGTAGTTGTCCAGGTTACCAAAAGCGAGCGTCTGAATCTTTTTGTACTCGGCCTCGCGCAGGTTAGTGCCTAGGCCCGAGGCAACGCGGGCGGACGTGCGGGCATAACCCAAGCCCAGTACCAGCGAAAGCGCAGCGCACACCAACATGTACGCGCCCTGCAGCAGCATGTAGTTGATATCACCCGCAGGCACGCCCACATCGATGATGTTGGCCATGATGACCGGGATAAACAGCTCGAGCACCGTCTCGACCGACACAAAGAACACGCCGAGGATGGCATCGCGACGGTATGCCCCTAGATAGGAAAACAGTATTTTGAGATTGCGCACGCAGGTTCAACCCCCATCAAACGTTGTTCGCAAACGCACGTATTATTGCGCGCCGAATAATGGTGTCAAGTATTCCGAAATCGTTTTCTGCAAGGTTAGCGCAGGCTTCATGCTCGCAGGGCGCACCCCTGTATTCAATTGGAAATGAACGCATGCGTGACTTTTTCGCCCCACCGCCAACACAAACCTTGACTCTACAATCGTTGTAGGGTTTTCACTACACTGGTAGCTAAACGAACCCAGCCAGAAAGCCCCGCCCATGGAACACGACCTCACACGCGGCAATGTCCTTAAGACCATCGCGGTCTTTGCCCTGCCCTATATGCTCTCGTACTTTTTGCAGATGCTCTACGGCATGGCCGACCTGTACATGATGGGGCAGTTCAGCGGTGCCGCCGGCATCACCGCCGTGGGCAATGGCGCGCAGACGCTCTATATCATCACTGTGACGCTCGTGGGCCTGGCCATGGGAACGACGGTTATCGTCGGCCACGCTGTGGGCTCGCGTCGGTTTGACCGCGCCGAGACCGCCATCGGCAACACCATCACGCTCTTTATGGGCGTCTCGGTGGTGCTGGCCGCTATCCTGCTCGCACTGTGCCCGCAGATCGTGGCACTCATTGGCACGCCGCCCGAGGCAGTCGAAGGCACCGCCGCCTACCTGCGTATATGCTTTATGGGCATTCCCTTTATCGCCGCATACAACATTCTTTCGGCCATCTTTCGCGGGCTGGGCGATTCGCGCTCGCCTATGTACGTGATTGGCGTGGCGTGCATCATCAACATCGCACTCGACTTTCTATTTATCGGCCACATGGAGCTCGGCCCCGTGGGTGCGGCGCTCGGCACGGTAACCGCCCAGACGGCCAGCGTTGCCCTCGCGCTCGTGTGGCTCAAGAGCCGTCGCACGAACATCCACGTTAAGCGCAGCGACCTGCGCCCCCAGCCCGAGGTGCTCGGCAGCATTCTTAAAATCGGCGTGCCCGTGGCCGTGCAGGACGGCTGCATCCAGGTGGCGTTTATGTTTATCACCGTCATCGCCAACCACCGTGGGCTCGTCGACGCCGCCGCCGTGGGCCTGGTCGAGAAGATGATCAGCTTTTTGTTCATTGTGCCGAGTTCCATGGGCGCCACCGTCAGCGCACTCACGGCACAAAACGCCGGCGCGGGCAAGGGCGACCGCGCACGTCAGGTGCTCAAGGACGCCATGACCATCTCGGTGGTGTACGGCTGCCTGATCACGGCGCTGATGTGGCTGGTGGCGCCGGCATTTATCGGCTTTTTTGCCAAGGACGCCGCGGTGGTCGCGGCCGGCACCGGCTATATGCGCAGCTACATTTTCGACGCGATTTTTGCCGGCATCCACATTTGCTTTAGCGGCTTTTTCGCTGCATACGGCAAGAGCTACATCGGCTTTGCGCACAACGTGCTGGCCGTGGCGCTCATTCGCGTGCCGGGCGCGTGGCTGCTGTCGAACGCCTATTCCGATACGTTGTTTCCCATGGGCATCGCCTCGCCGTGTGGGTCGATTTTGTCGGCAGTCATCTGTGTTGTTGCGTTTACCGTGCTCAACCGGCGCGGGGCTTTTGACAAGTTGGTAGCGTAGCGGGGCAACGCGGGCCTGGCACCTCTCCCCGACCCTATTGAAAGGAGCGGTCCTGTGACCGACACGCCAAGTGAACATACTGAGGGCCTGCTCCGCATTGGCGAAGTTGCACGCCTGTTTAATCTGAGTGTGGGCACGCTGCGCCATTACGAGCAGATGGGCTTGCTGGACCCGGCGCACATCGATCCGGCGAGCGGGTACCGCTACTACGGATCGCGGCAGCTCTCCACCCTCAACACCATCAGCCACCCGCGTGTTCTCGACTTGCCGTTGGCGCAGATTCGCGAGTTCGTGACCACGCGCGATGTGGACCTCATGCAGCGGCAGCTAGCTCAGCAGCAGGAGCTCATCGAGCGCAAGCGCCGCGAGCTGGAGCGCGTGTCGCGCAAGATCGATAACCGGCTTGCGCTGCTGCACGATGCCTTGAACATCGAGCTCGATACCATTTGCACAATCGATGCGCCCGAGCTTCGCTGCGCCGTGTTGCGCGAACGCGTCAACCCTACCGACGCCTATGCGCTGGAGTGGCAGATTCGTCAGCTGCAGAAAGGCCAGCACGAGACGTTTGTTTTTCTGGGCAACTTGGGCGTCGGGATCGCGCCCGAACGCTTTGCCGCCGGCGACTTTGATGGCTACGACGAGGTCTTTCTGCTGTTGGATGACACGGACGATTACCTGGGCGATGTCGAAGTACGTCCCGCCGCGCGGTGTCTGACGGTCAGCTTCCGCGGCACGCACGGTCAGGCGGCCCCGCGCTATGAGCGCTTACTCGATTACATGCACGAGCGCGACCTGTCCCCCGCCGGTCCCTCGCGCGAAATCGCCCTCATCGACGACATCATCAGCGACGACCCGGGAACGTATGTGACGAGGATCGCGATACCGGTCCGCTAATCACTACCATTTATCGAGCAATTCCATCCATTTACCTTAATCCGAATTAGATTGTATTTTGTAGCAAATAAAATGACAGCATATTGCCCCCCATAGGCAGGAGACATTATGCCCAGAGTTCAATCACGTCGCTCGTTTCTTCTCGGCCTAGCCTCGATCATCGGCTTATCCGCGTCACGCCCAACAAGAGTATTCGCTGCCGACTCAAACTCATCCGTCGCTTTTACTTCAGACCTAGCACAAGACTACGCGCTTTCCCTGTTGCCCATCGTCGACGGATCCGCGAACTTAGAGATCGAGCAAATCGTTCCCGTATGCCAACAAATCGGCCTTATCTGTGGCTATGAAATCAGTGTCACAAGGGAAGGAAGCCCTTACGGTTATTTAATACTTGACGCATCATATCCTGGGCTTCTGAAGGAGATAACCCTCGGCGATACCATTCTTCCGATTTCAGCTTCTCTATCAAACGCCATTTCAACTTATTCCGGCCAACAGGCCACAAACCCAACCGTACTAATTTCGTACAACGATATTGAATATGGAACTTTGGTGCCAGGAACTAGAGACTGTGTAACCAACTATAACAATATACGGTCTGTCCCGATTGTCACCAAAAAGGGTATAGCACCTCAAAGCAATAACCCAACTTCATGGGATGCAGTCATTATCAATGAAGATGACTTGATGTTGCATTTCCAAATAGACGATTTAAACGGAATACCGTTCCGAGGAGTCTCGGAATCATTAGTTGAAGCCCGCACTAATAAGTATGCATGCGTCGTTTCTGCCTTGTACGCTGTATCAATGCATTACGGTCTCACCAGTTCAAACGCTAATCAATTTAATCCCGATTATTATAAAGAAATATGGAACGTCACTGGCACAACAACGTATAAGACCAATGATCAGGGCGTCGAGTACGGAAGCACGATCATCCCAGATGGAATTGTTCCGTTTAAAAGTCTTGCCGCTCAAAAGGGTAGAGCACTTAATACTCAATTTTTCGGTTATCAGCCTCAATTCGCTCAGTACAGAGCAACTATCGATCAAGGGAATATCGGCTTGTATCATATGTGGATCAACAGCCGGAACAGTGAAGGATCCGTCGAGCTATCAGGTCATACGGTCACGGTAACTGGCTATTTTACTGGGCATAATGGAAGCTCTGGCATCGAACTGCAGTGGCTCGAAGTATTCGACGGATGGAACACTTATCCCCGAGCGATTAACTATGCAACGCCCAATATGGTCAAATTGAACGGAACAGTCTTTTGGTAGACCGGATGGCACCATCAAAATGCTATGGCACCACGGCCTTTGCCCTGGTTACGATATTGGTGATTTTCGCTATGTTTGCATCCGTTTCTTCATGCACAGATAGAGCCCGCTATAGCGGAGGAGATGATTACCTTGTCTTTGGAGCCGGCAGCGTTCATTCTATTGAGGGAACGGAACTCGTAATCCAAACAGACAACAGTCCCCGCTACACCGACGCTGGAAAGCAAATCCGGATTACATTCCCCTCATCTGGCCGAATCAAAGACAAGCTTTCCCAAATCAAAGTTGGGACAAGAGTTTCCTACTCACGCTTTGAGTCGGTAGACGCATCTGGATCATACGAGGGAAACGATATCGAAATTGAACAGGCAAACACTATAAGGAGATGTTGAGGAACTGAGCCTCTGCGCAGTTCCTCAACAAATCATTATGCCTCCGGGACCCTACCCGTCGCCAAAATCTGTTCAAGTACCTCCTCATCCAACACGGGCACACCCAGCTGCTCGGCCTTAGTGAGCTTGGAGCCTGCCTTGGGGCCGGCGACCAGATAGCTTGTCTTCTTCGACACACTGCCCGAAACCTTGGCGCCGAGCACCTTGAGCGCCGCGCCTGCCTCGTCGCGCGTGCGGTTGACGAGCGTGCCGGTGAGCACGAAGGTCAGACCCGCGAGCGGCTGTGCGTCGGCGAGCTCGCCCGCCACGCCAGCGTCGGCTGCGGCTTGCGCATGCGCGGCACCCAGGTCGACCTCGAGCGAAAGGCCCGCTTGGCGCAGACGTTCCAGCACGGCAAGGTTCTCGGGCACGGCCAGGAACTGCTTGACGCTCGCCGCAATCTTGGGACCGATGCCCTCGCACTCGGCGATGTCCTCTTCGCTCGCCAAGATAAGCTTGTCGATCGACAGGAATCGCTCGGCGATGACCTCGCCCACGCTCTTGCCCACGTGGCGGATGCCCAGGGCAAACAGTACGCGACCGAGCGGCTGGCTCTTGGACTTGTTGAGCTCGACGATAATTTTCTCGGCCGTCTTGAGGCCCACCGGAATGGGGTCGCCCTTCTTGACGCCCTTTTTGCTGTTGGAGCTGGCATAGGTACGCCCCGTGTCCAGGCCGGCGATGTCGTCGACCGTGAGCTGGTAGAAGTCCGCGACGTCGTGAATCAGCCCGGCGGCGATCATCTTGTCGACAATCTCGTCGCCTAGGCCGTCGACGTCCATGCAGCCGCGGCTCACCCAGTGGAGCAGGCGCTCCTTGAGCTGCGCGGGACAGTCGATGGAGACGCAGCGGTAAGCCACCTCGCCGTCCTCGTGGACCACGGGACTTCCGCACACGGGACAGACCTCGGGCATGTACCAGTCGACCGAATCGGCCGGGCGTTTATCGAGCACCGGGCCCACGACCTCGGGGATCACGTCGCCCGCCTTGTGCACGATGATGGTGTCGCCCTCGCGCACGTTTTTGCGACGGATCTCGTCGATGTTGTGCAGCGTGGCGCGCGCGATGGTGGAGCCGGCGACCGTCACCGGATCGAACTCGGCGACCGGCGTGAGCACACCGGTGCGGCCCACCTGGATGCGAATTTCGCGCAGGACAGTCTGCTTTTCCTCGGGCGGAAACTTAAAGGCAATGGCCCAGCGCGGCGCGCGGGCGGTAAAGCCCAGGTCGAGCTGCTGCTGAAAGCTGTCGATCTTTACGACCACGCCGTCGATGTCGTAGTCCAGGTCACCGCGGTGCTCGAGGGCCTGGGCGCAGAACTCGTGGACCTCGGCGGGCGTGGCGCAGCGTGCCACGTTGGGGTTGACGCTAAAGCCGGCGCTACGCAGCCAGTCGAGGAACTCGCGCTGGCTGTGGACGTGCAGCGGATCGGTATCGGCGATGGCATAGATAAAGGTGGCAAGATCGCGGCGCGCCGTGATCTTGGGATCCTTCTGACGTAGGCTGCCGGCGGCAGCGTTGCGCGGGTTGGCAAAGGGGTCACGGCCCTCGGCATCGGCCTCTTCATTCAGGCGGACAAAGCTGCCCTTGGGCATGTAGACCTCGCCGCGTACTTCGATGGTACGCTCGCGGTCGGCGCCCATATGAGCGAGCGCCGGCTCGGACAGGTGCATGGGCACATCCTTGATGGTACGGACGTTGAGCGACACGTCCTCGCCCGTGGTGCCATCGCCGCGCGTGGCCGCGCGCACGAAGGCGCCATTCTGATAGGTAAGCGCCACGCCCAGACCGTCAATCTTAAGCTCACAGGTATAGGTGACGCTGCCGGCGCCGAGCGCATCCTCGGTGCGCTGGAGCCATGCGTCGAGTTCGTCCAGATCCATGGCATCGTCCATGGAATACATGCGTGCCATGTGCGTGACCGGCGTAAACTGCTCGCTCACGTAGCCGCCCACGCGCTGGGTATAGCTGTCGGGCGTCACCAGATCGGGATAGGCCGCCTCGATTTCCTGCAGCTCAACGAGCATTTTGTCGAAGGCGGCGTCCGTGATCTCGGGTGCGTCGAGCATGTAGTAGCGATAGGCGTGGTAGTCGAGCTCGTGGCGCAGCTCGGCCGCGCGCGCTGCCGCCTGGGCACGGGCATCGGTCGGCGCGGTGGCTTCCGCAGTCGTAGACGTTTCGGTATCGATGTCCACGCCGTCACCAAACAGGCTCGATTGCTCCATAGCGGCACTCCTTCGCTCGATTTCAAACGGATACTAGAGTACCACCGGCCGCAACGGGGCCGAATAGCGGTCTCGAACCGCACCGAATCGGCAGCCGCCAGACTGGGGTGGACAGTTAGTTCAGATACGTATAAATCCTAGAGCTGAATCAGGCACGAACACCCCTGTTTCAACTAATTTGGGCTCCTCGAGACCATGTAAACGTCCCACTCTCCCTTCCAAACGCCCATCCGAGCCCCATCCCAATCAACAATTGCTCAAAACGCATCCCAAGCTGCCCCAGATTTATACGTATCTGAACTAACTGTCCAGACCATTACGAACCAGGTCTCTTGTCAGCCCCAAGTGATCCGTTTTCCTCCGTCCCCAACGAATCAATAAGAAAAGAGGGGCTGTCCCACACTTGGCGGGACAGCCCCTCTGGCTTCGGCATATGCGATACGGGTCGTTAGTAACCCTGGCCGTAGCCTTGACCCTGGCCCTGCTGGCCCAACAGCTCCTCCAGGTACTGGCGCAACTGCTCGTCGGTAATGCCGCCGTTGCCGGTGTCAGTCGCGCTGTCATCCTGCTGCTGGTTCTGCAGCTCCTCGTCAGAACCCAGCTCGACCGTGACCTTCTTCTCTTCCTTGCCGCGCACGAGCGTAATCTCGACCTTCTCGCCCACCTCGTGGCTGCGCAGCGCGATGATCAGGCCATCGGCGCTCGTAATCTCATCGTCGCCCAGCTTGGTAATGACATCGCCCTCCTGGATGCCGGCCTTGGCGGCGGGGCCATCCTCAACGACACTCGCCACGTACGCGCCGCTATCGGTGCTCAGCTTGTTGGTACGGGCGTTGAGCGCATTGACGCTCGAAAGCGTGGCGCCCAGGTACGGGTGCATTGGCGTCTTGCCGTCGATAATCTGGTCGGCAATGTCCTTGGCGTAGTTAACGGGAATGGCAAAGCCTACGCCCGAGCTGGAGCCCGAATAGCTCTCGATGAGCGAGTTAATACCCACGAGCTCACCGTTGTCGTTGACGAGCGCGCCGCCGGAGTTGCCCGGGTTGATGGCGGCATCGGTCTGAATCATATTGGCATAGATGGTGTTACCGCTGGTAGAGCTCATGGCCGTGGAGCGATACAGCGCCGACACGATTCCCGTGGAGACAGACTGCTCGTTGCCGAACGGCGAGCCGATCGCCATAACCCACTCGCCCACGTTGAGCTTGGAAGAATCACCGATCTCGATCGGCGTGAGCTTGGAGGCGTCGGCGTCCTTGAGCTTGATGACGGCCAGGTCGCTCGAGGCATCGTTGCCCACGAACTCGGCCTCATAGGTGGTGCCGTCGTCCATGGTCACCACGTACTGGTCGTAGCCATCAACCACATGGTTGTTGGTGAGGATGTGACCCTCGGTATCGAGCACCACGCCCGAACCGACGCTGCCCGAGCTATCCGACTCGTCAGCAGACTGCGAAAGCGAGCCATTCTGGCTGCCGCTCGAAGTGGCAGTGATGGAAACGACGGAGGGCAGGGCCTTGGCGGAAACGGCCTCGGCCAGCGTGGTGTCCTCGGAGTCAATGGTGATCTTTTGCGTCGACGAACCCGAAGCACCCGCCGTCACGGCATTCTTGCCGCCACCGATATCGAGCGTGCCGCTCATAATGAGCGCAATGACCAGCAGGGCTCCGCAGGCACAGCCGGCAAGCGCCGTAATAAAGATCGGCAGCTTTTTGGTCTTGGTCTTGACCACCGTGTGCTTGTTCACGACCTGCTGGCCACCCAGCGGCTTGCCGGTCTGCGTGTCGTAGGCCTGCACGTAGGGAATGTTACTGCCGGCAGGCGTCGACTCCACCTGCACACGCGGCTGCTGCTGGGTCTCGCCGGCGTTGCCCGCATCCTGGGGACGCTGGGAATCGTACTCGCTCATGGCTGCGATCCTTTCGTCAAATAACCAAAGGCCCGCCAAACATGTGGCGGGCCATCATTGTTCACGTTGAGTTGTACCCCAATATGCGGGCGCAAGTGTATGAGAACGCAATCTTTTAGGAAGGCTTAAGTTCTGTTGCAGATTCGAGAGGGACCCGCACCTGCGGCAAAACCACCACAAAGGTGCCTGTCCCCTTTGTGGTGAAAAGCTAGTCCTTAAACAGATAGCCCACGCCGCGGACGGTGGTGATGTGCGCCGCGATCTGCGGGCCCACCTTGGAGCGGATGCGTCGAATGTGCACGTCGACGGTGCGCGTGCCGCCGCAGTACTCAAAGCCCCACACGCGGTGCAGCAGCACCTCGCGGCTGTAGGCGCGGTTGGGGTGCGTCGCCAAAAAGCTCAGCAGCGAGTACTCCATCAGCGTCAGGTCGATGGGCTCATCGTCGAGCGTCACCTGGTAGGTGGCCAGGTTGATCTCGAGGTTATCGATATTGAGCACATCGTCGGCGGTGACGGTCTCCTCCTCGCCCATCAGGCGCTGCGCACGAGCCTTGAGCTCGTTGGGCGTCGCCGTGGGGCATACAAAGTCGGCATGCGCATGGTTCGGCAGGCGCAGGGTACCGAGCGCCTCGTCGTCGACGATCACCAGCATGGGAACGCCGCCGCGGTCGTCGAGCCATTTGGCAATCTGATCGATGCGGTCGCTGCGGATGCCGTCGGAATCAAGGATCAGCAGGTCAAAGTCGTGCGCCGCAGTCGGCGAATCGGGGGTAGCCAGGCTCACCTCGACACCCAGGGTGGTCGTCAAGCTGCGGGCAAACTCGTGGAAGCGCGTCGTGCGCGCCATGAACAGGGCACTCTTTTCGGACATATCGGCCTCCAAGGAAATGAGCTCAATCGTACTGGAACGAGCCAACGCGATTAGGAGTTCGCCAGGTAGTGCTTGATCTCCCACTCGGTGATCGTGGACTCAAACTTATGCCACTCGTCGCGCTTCTTTTTGAGGAAGAAGCTGTGGATGTGCTCGCCGAGGGCATCCTTCATAAACTGCGAGTCCTCAAACACGTCGAGCGCCTCTTTGAGCGAACGCGGCAGCGGCGTGTAGCCGGCCTCGAGCATCTGACGATCGGTGAGCTTGAGCGTCTCGGCCGTGGCCTCGGGCGGGAGCTCCAGCTTGCGCTCGATGCCGTCCAGACCAGCCGCCAACGTGACGGCGTTGACCAGGTACGGGTTGGCCATGGGGTCGGGGCTACGAAGCTCGATGCGCGTGGACAGCTGCTTGCCGGGCTTGTAGACCGGGATGCGAACCATGCTCGCGCGGTTGCGCAGGCCCCACGTGGCGTACTGCGGCACGGAGTCGCCGCCCGTGGTGATGCGCTTGTACGAGTTGACCGTGGGGTTGGTGATGGCGCTGATCTCGCGCGCGTGCGCCAGGATGCCGGCCATGTAGTGCTTGGCGATATCGGAGAGATGGTACTTCTCGTCGTCCTCGCCCCAAAAGACGTTGTTGCCGTCGTGGTCGAATAGCGACTGGCACAGGAACATGGCGCTGCCGTCCTCGCCTGCCAACGGCTTGGGCATAAAGGATGCGTGGCAACCGCTCTCGTAGGCCTGCTGCTTAATGATGAGTTTGGCCGTGGTGATGGCGTCGGACATGCTCAGGGCCTCGGCGTGGCGCAGGCTCATGCCGTGCTGCGAGCGGCCGGCGGCATGGAAGGTGTACTCCACGGGCACGGACATCTTCTCGAGCGTGAGGACCGTGTTGCGGCGCAGGTCGCGGGCGGCATCGCTCACCGAAAGATCGAAGTAGCCCACGTTGTCGAGCGGCTCGGGCGTGTGCTCGTCGGGGAAGTAGTAATACTCCAGCTCGGCACCCACGTTGAGCAGATAGCCAGCCTTCTCGGCCTTATAGAACATGCGGCGCAGGGCATCGCGCGGGTCGCCGGCAAACGGCTTGCGATCGGGAGTGCACACGTCGCAGAACACGCGGGCGACGCCGTTATGGCTCGGACGCCATGGCAGAATCTGGAAGGTCGAAGCATCGGGGAATGCGAGCATGTCGGCTTCCTCGGGCGTGGCAAAGCCCTCGATGGCGGAGCCGTCAAAGCCAATACCCTCCTCAAAAGCGACCTCGAGGTCCTCGGGGCTAATGGCAAAGTTCTTGAGGCGGCCGAGAATGTCGACAAACCACAGACGCACAAAGCGGATGTCACGCTGCTCTACGGAGCGGAGTACGTAATCGATGTTCTGCTGGTTCATGTCGCTCCCCTTTCTTTCGGGCGGGTTTCGACTGGTCTATATCGCAGATACTATCGCAGAAAAATGTTTCCGCAGGGTTAAAGCGTATCAAGCGCTCAAAAAACGTGTGCGAACAGGCCGTTGCGAACGAGCAGTTAGCGTTCAGATTCGGAGACAATTTGTCTACAAGCTCGTTCCAGCGCAGGGAACTCCATCGTCACTGCATCCCAAACAACCGAGCGGTCGACATTGCCGTAATCATGCGCAAGATAATTTCTCATGCCGATAATTCCACGCCATTCAATTTCGGGATGAAGCCGCTGCGAGCGTTCCGACAATTTGCCCGCTTCTTCCGTCACCCTAAGCGCACACATCAAAAGGGAGTCCGCCAACGCCCTCGTCCGCACGTCATTCGCATGCAGAAACTGGTCCTCGGTGATATCAAAAGCCTTGATGCGCTCGTTCGTTTCGGAGATGGCCTCCAAAACCTCTTGGGCGCGAAGGCTGTCTGACTTACGCGCGATCATAAAGGATCACTCCTTCGCGCTCGATTACCGCGGCAAGTTCGTCATCAAGATGATCACTAGAGACGAGATCAACCTGCCTCCCGGTTTCTTTGCGCACCGCCTCGCCAAACGCCGACAGCGCAAAAAGACCAAAGCCCTGCTCGCGATCGACTTCGAGACGCAAGTCAATATCACTATCGGCATGCGCCTCGCCACGGGCATACGAACCAAAAAGAATCACGGTTTTGATGGCGGGAATCGAGCTGGCCGCCTCGCGGACGGCGGACTCAATCTGGGCAGTATCCAAAATGCCCGTCGCGGCGCTTTCGCTCGCAGAGCTTTTACCAAGTGAAGGAACAAACGGCAGAGAGCGCTCGTGCAGCATCTGCCTCATAAACATATTGACCGCAACAGACGAAGTCATGCCAAGCTCTTCGCACAGTTCGGCAAATGAGTCTTTAATTGACGAGTCCACTCGCACACTCAGCACAGACGCAGCCATGGATACCTCCTGTATGACATTGTCTATATATTATCACACAGGCTAGCGCGAGGTCGATGCGCGGTGTTCGATGTGGCCGGGGATCTCGATGCGTTTGGGCGCCAGCTTTGCGGCCTCGCCCACGGTGGTGGTAACGACGTCGATGCGCTCGGAAAGGCGCTCGACTACGCGCTCGGCAATGGTGAGGGTGTCCTGCGCGGCCGTGGTGACGCCGCCAAAGAGCACATGGTTCCAGGGGTAGTCGTCAAACGTCGCGATCTTGAGCCCCGCCGGCAGCGAGGGACCAAGCTGCGCCAGCGCCTCGGTCAGACGCAGGAAAACCAGGCCGTTGACGGCGATAAGGCCGAGCCTTTTGCCCGCGTAGTCGCGGATGGTCTTGTCCAAACGGCCAACGCCCGTGGCGCCACCGTCGGCCAGGGTGACGACCTCGCCCGCAAGGCCGCGGCGCGAAAGCTCGTCGGCAAAGGCCTCGGCGCGCTCTCGACGCACGGGGCTATCGTCACTTGCCTCGGTGAGCAGGCACAGACGCTCGCTGCCCGCAGCTGCCAAGGCGTCCACCAACCCGGCGACCAGCTCACGGTTGTTAGATGTCACCAGGTCAACACCGCCGTCGGCAACGTCGCGGTCGAGCAGCACGACGGGCAGACGTCCCGCTGCCGCGGCGATCGCCTCGTCATTGCCTCCGCAGGTGTTGACGACCAGGCCGTCCACGCCGGCATCGATAAGTCTGGTGAGCGACTCCGCTTCCTTAGCGGGGTCGTTGCCGCTAATGGCCGTCATGAGCGAGCAGCCGCGCGCCGCGGCGCTGGCGGAAAGCCCTTCGAGCATGGCGCTGGAGAACGGGTTGGCGATGTCAGCCAGAATCACACCGATGAGGTTCGTACGCGAGCTGCGCAGATTGCGCGCGGCGGCACGTGGGCGATAGCCGGTGCGCTCGATAACTGCCGCGATGCGAGCACGGGTCTCCTCGGTCATTTGCCCGGGGCGGTTGTTGAGGTAGCGCGAGACCGTGGCCGGACTCACGCCCGCCTCGGCGGCAATGTCCTTGATTCTCATCTGCGCCATAACGCACCCCGTTTCCCAATTGTCGGCGGTCTGAGCCATTTTAGGCATTTTTTTAAAAATCTCGGTTGCAAAACGCTGTAGGTGAGTATACTACAACTCGAAACGAAACCGATTTCGTAAACCGATTTCGGCGAGCGTTGGCACGCAGGTGCAAAGACGCACCCTACCGTCTTGGCACCTGCGTGCCAACGCCATATCAAAGGTGTACGCACGAGTAAAAGGAGCTGCGCGACCATGGGTAAAACGGTTCTTACCTTCGGCGAGATCATGATGAGACTCTCACCCAAAGACCACCTGCGTATTGAGCAGGCAACCGAGTTTGACGTCCGCTACGGCGGCGCCGAGGCCAACACTGCGCTTTCCCTGGCCTACCAGGGCGACAAGGCCGCTTACGTCTCCGTTGTCCCGGCCAACCGTCTGGGCGAGTGCGCCCTGCGTTCGCTGAAGGCCTACGGCGTCGACACCACGCGCGTCGTGCGTCAGGGCGACCGTCTTGGCTCCTATGTGTTTGAGGTCGGCGCCTCGCAGCGCGGTAACGGTTGCGTCTACGACCGCAAGTACTCTGCCATCAACATGGCCAAGCGCGACGTCTTTAACTGGGACGAGATCCTCAAGGGCATCGATGTCTTCTATTTCTCCGGCGTGACCCCCGCCGTCTCCGATGAGATGGCTGCCGCCTGCAAGGATGCCCTCACCGCCTGCCGCGCCAAGGGCATCACGACCGTGTGCGACGTGAACTATCGCGGCAAGATGTGGTCGCCCGAGAAGTCGCAGGCCACTATGAAGGAGCTCCTGCCGCTCGTCGACATCTGCATCGCCAACGACGAGGACGCACCCGCCGGCCTCGGCATGACCTGCGTCTCCGGCTCCCTTGCCCACGGCATCGAGGAGCGCGACACCTACGTCGAGATGGCCCGTCAGATTTGCGCCGAGTACGGCTGCAAGAAGGTCGCTTCGGTCGTCCGCAACATCTCCTGCGTCGAGCGCTCCATCTGGATGGGCATGCTCTATGACGCCGAGAGCGGCGAGCACTGGTTCTCCCCTGCTCACGATGTGCACGTGCTTGAGGGTGTTGCCGCCGGCGACGCTTTCAACGCCGGCCTGGTCCACGCCCTCATCAACGACTTCGATCCGCAGGCTGCCGTCAACTACGCGATTGCGGCTTCGATCCTCAAGCTCACCATCAAGGGCGACTCCAACTTGGTGACCGCAGACGAGATCGCAGCCGTGGCATCCGCCGCCGACGGTGGCACCCGCGTCGCGCGCTAGTCCGTCTCCATTCCGCGGGCCGCGGCTTTCCAATCCCATACCTCTGCGGCCCGCTCCCCGATTCCTCCGGCCGGGCAAAACCACCAGTCCCATTCCGGTTTTGCCTGGCATTCCCTACATGACTGGTCGAGCAGCCGGTTTTGGAATTGCTTGAACCCCAAGCAGTGCCTCCGATAACCAATCCAAAATCGGCTCCTGACCAGCACATTTGGCAATCACGCGCCCATGCGCGCCACACATCGAAAGGAACATCATGTTCGATCAGTTCTACACCACGCTTGAGTCCCTGGGTATCGTGCCGGTCGTCGTGCTCGACAAGGTCGAGGACGCCGCCCCGCTCGCCCACGCTCTTATGGCAGCCGGCATGAAGTCCGCCGAGGTCACCTTCCGCACCGCCTGCGCCGCCGAGTGCATCGCCGCTATGGCCGAGGCCGAGCCCGAGATGTGCGTTGGTGCCGGCACCGTCCTGACCGTCGAGCAGGTTGAGCAGGCCCGCGCCGCCGGTGCCGAGTTCATCGTCTCCCCGGGTTACAACGAGGACGTCGTGAAGCACTGCATCGACATCGACCTGCCCGTCCTTCCCGGCACCGTGACCCCCTCCGAGGTTACCGCCGCCGAGAACCTGGGCCTCAAGGTCACCAAGTTCTTCCCCGCGTCCCAGTATGGCGGCCTGAACACCATCAAGGCTCTCGCCGCTCCGTTTGTCGGTCACCGCTTTATGCCTACCGGCGGCGTGAGCACCGCCAACGTCGAGGAGTACCTGAGCTCCTCCGCCATCATCGCCTGCGGTGGCACCTGGATGGTCAAGCCGGCCCTGTTTGCCGACGGCGACTTCTCCAAGGTCGAGCAGATCGCCCACGAGGCCATGGACGTCGTCAAGAAGGTCCGCGGCTAGGTTTAGCTCTCTATCGTGAAAGGGGGCGTGCCCTAAACCTCGCCCCCTTTCTTTTAAAGCGGCTCGGAAGCGCGCCGTTTCCGTCACGAACAAGAACCAAAACCGTCTTGTATGCTGATAGAACGTGACGGAAGCGACACGCCCCCGAGCCGCTTTGTATAATCGGCTGGCAGTCGCGCTCAACTGAGCCACTTCGGTAAAAGCCGAGCCATCAAAACAGCTGCGGCGCCGTCTGGAGGAATGGACCTTTGCTTCCGGTCTTTTCCTCCAAGCGGCACCGCATCTTTGTGCCCCGGTCACACCGCAACTTATATGGGGATTGATTAGATGAACGAGTCTTTGGACAGCTCAAAATAGTCGGGATGCAAGGCGATAACCGGGCCCTGCTCCTCGGGCATCAGGTGCAGGTGTGTCTCTGCCAGATAGCTCGCCGCATCGGTATCGCCCCTCTTAATGGCCTCGAGAATCCGGCGATGCTGCCGACGAATCGGCTCCCAATCCAAATCCTGCGACACCATACGCAACCAGTTATATCGCTCAAAATGCGTGTTGATGCTCTTCATCCAATCCCACAACATGTGACGACCGGCAATCTCAAAACATGTCTCATGGAACAGGTTATCCAGGTCAAAGAAACGGCGCGTTTCGCCATGGTCGAGCGACTCGGACTCGGTAAGAATCTGCTCGAGCCGCTGCTTTTGCTCGGGCGAGGCGGCCGAACAGCATTTAATAAGCACGCTTCTCTCGAGCTTCTCGCGCAAGAAACAAGCGTTCTCAGCGCGTTCCATGCTGATCTTAGAGACGTAGGTGCCGCTTTTGGGACGCGTTTCCACCAGCTCCTGCTCGCGCAGACGCACAAAGGACTCGCGAATGGGTGTGCGCCCGATTCCCGTCTCTTTTTCCAGACCAATCGCCGAAAGGCGCGTGCCGGGCTTGAGCTCGGCATAGATGATCTTGGAGCGCAATGCGTTGTATGCCTGATCTTGCAGGCTCTGATAATGCTGGTGCTGTTCCATAAAGCCCTCGGATGAAGCCTCGGTTAATCGAATACCACCATGCAATACTATCGCATCCCCCGCCCCATCATAAGTTGCGGTGGAATAGTTCCTGTTCAAGGCCTTCAGCAGCAAAAACAGGAACTATTCCACCGCAACTACAGCCAACGAGTTGTTGCGATTAGGTGAACGTTCACCTTTTTATTGTTTTTCTCTTCGCAAATAAAATCCCGTGCGTATACTTAGGCTCAAACGAAACCGATTTCGTTGAGCGTGGGCAATAGGATGCTAAGACGCACCCTACCATCTTGGCATCTTATCGCCCACGCAATACCATTTGCTTTCTTCCCGTCTCGTTGGACCTTTAGTCCCATTCCGGCACAGCGAGACACTTCCTAGACGACTGACCGTGGGGCCGGCTTTTCTGCTTTTGCAGCAGTGCCTCCGATAACCCTCTTTTGCCGGCCCGGGTCAGCTTTTTCACACAACCGAAAGGACGGGTAGCAACATGCGACCGCTCATCATCATGCATGGCGAGAACATCGACTGGCGCCATACCGTCATCAGAATGCTGATGTATCTGGTGGGCGTTGCAGTACTGGCACTCGGTATGAGTCTCCAGACGGCATCCGGCCTGGGCGTCGCCGCGCTCACGTGCTTTGCCACAACCCTATCCATGCTCACTGGTAAGACGCTCGGCTTTTGGATCACCGCAACCTACGTCGCCTACATCGTGGCGCAATTAGCCATCTTGAGAAGCGAGTTCCAGCCGCGCATCCTGCTCGAGTTGTTCTTCTCAACGCTGATTGGCGGCTTGACCGACCTCTTCATGGCGGTCAACCCACTGCATCCCACGGCACTCCCCACACAGATTGCGACCATGCTGCTCTCCCTCGCTGTCACCGCATTTGGCGTAAGTCTCGTCGTCAACATGGGCGTTGTCCCCAACGCGCCCGACGGCTTGGTGCAAGTCATTGCCGAAAAGCTTAAACGCCGCTTTGGTGACGTAAAAGTCGTGTTTGACTGCTCACATGTCGCCGCCTCGCTCGCGTTGTCGCTGATCTTTATGTACAACCTGGGCGGCTTTGGCGTCACGACCGCCATCTCGGCACTGTTCCTGGGCCATGTCATCAACGTCGCCAACAAGCTGTTCGCCCAGCGCTTTATCCGCGCGGCATTCGGAAAATAGCACCACCGTAAGAACCCGCGAACAGCGCTATACGTTGCTATATCTCACGATACTTTGCTATATCTTGCTATACTTTGCTATATCTTGCTATATCTTGAGCAAAGGTGGCTCACATGCAAACAAACCCTTTTAAGCCCACAGCAGGTAAAACACCTCCCACGATTATCGGCCGCGAAGATGTGCTCGAAGAATTCAATGAGGGCCTCGTCAACGGGCCTGGTGCCCCGGGGCGCCTAATGCGCATAGCCGGCGTCCGTGGAACGGGCAAGACGGTCCTCCTTGACGAGTGCTCACGTTTGGCGCAAAGCCGTGGCTGGACGGTCATAAAAGAGGTCGCAACCGAGGGACTTTGCCAACGCATTCTCGAACAGCTGCAGCCCAAATTCCAGGCCAAACACGCCAGATTTGAGCCCACCGTAGCTGGCATATCCATCGGCAGCATAGACATTGAGCGAATCGGTCCATCGCTACGCGACGCCATGAGACAGACAATATCCAAGAATGAAAATGGCCTGCTCATCACTCTCGACGAGGTTCAAGACGCAGAGCTCGATGAGGTCCGAACGCTTTCCATTGCGATTCAGCAGGTTATCGGCGAAGACCTTGATATCGCCTTTGTTTTTGCGGGGCTGCCTTCGATGATTGAAAGCATCATCAACGGAAAGACACTTACGTTTTTGCGCCGTGCCCTCCCCTTTGACCTGAAGGCTGTGGCAGTAACCGAAGTGTCGTACTCCCTCGAGGAAACCATTGAAGCGTCTGGCATGGAGTTGCAGCCAGGTATTGCCGGCCAACTTGCCGAGGCAACGCAAGGTTATCCTTTCATGATCCAACTCGTTGGATACTACGCATGGCAGTTGGCAAGACGCGCACATACACCGATTATTGGAGAAGAAGAAGCCGAGCGCGGCATTGCAACGGCACGCGAACGCTTCTGTGCCATGGTGATTGAGCCCGCGCTACAGCGCATTCCGCCCACGTGCATCGCTTATCTGCTGAGCATGGCATCTTTGGGGCAGACGAGCTCGACCAGCATGGTTGCCGATGCCCTAAACAAAACGCCTCAACAGGTGAGTTCCGTCCGCAGCCGCCTGTTAAGAGAATCGATTATCGAGGCTCCCTCGTACGGCAAGGTCTCATTTGCCATCCCCTACATGCGCGACTACCTCTACGAGCACAAAGCCGAACTGGAAGTTGAACTGTAGAAACGGCAACTGCCCTGCAAGACGAAAACCGTTTTCGTACGGATTAAAGCAGACGTAAACGATTTTCGTCTTGATTTGCGTACGGAATTAAGACGTAAATTGCGCTTTCGTACGCTTATTACCAGACGCAAATTGTTTTCGTCCGGCCATGCGTCCCCAATCTAGACGAAAAGAGCCCCGAGCTCGTATTGAACTGCATCCCAATTCTTGGACGGGCGCCGATGCCCTGATTGGAGTGGGTATGATGAATTGGACACCAGGTTAAGAGCGAAAGGTGTTCAAGATGACCCAAAGAAGAAAGCGATACGACAGGCA
>CAUAEH010000018.1 GCA_958427975.1 uncultured Collinsella sp.
CGGCAATACGCTTGAGGATCCTTAAAAGAAAGTCCAGTTTATCCTTCCCACTCCAGATTCTCTGCCATGTCGAGGTGCGAGATCAAATCCTTGGCGCACTCGCCGGAGTGGTATGCCTTGTTCGGCGCCACCTTCCTGTAGAGCTTCTTGAGCTTCGTCTTCCCCTTGTTGCCCGGCGGCATCTCCGTCTCAGGTGGCAGCCCTAGGAAGGACAGGACGCCGGGCAGGTCGCACAGCATCACGTCCTCGATGTCGGCCTTGGCCGCCAGGTCGACGACTCTCTGCGCTGTCGGCGAGATGTTCGGGGTGCTGCTACCGCCCGCTGGTTCGGAAGCTGGCGGGCAGTAGCGGGCAGTAGCGGCAGTAGCGGTGTGGCTCGATAGGCCCGAATATCCGTAAGGAAGGTGCTCGCTCTCATATGTGCTGATATGCCTCGCCTCGCGAACCTTGGGATGCTTCCTGAGGTAATCCCTCAATTCGAGCCACTCTTTATGCTCATAACGCTTCGAAATCGTTTCCCCGTCGACAGTTTCCTTCACATAATGGTATGTTCGAACGCCTTCGAACTTGCCGAACCCGTTCTCGACGCTGAAGTTTCTGAACCAGCGCGAAAACCCATTCAGGTCCATGAAGTTGACTTGGAGATGCCTGTCTTTCGTTCGTTCGAATGAGTGGACGAGCGGAGTGCCTTTGACTTGTTCCAGGCCGAAGGCTTCCATTTCGCGGGCCTGCTCCTTTTTCCAGAATTCGAGATACGACGTCAGCGTCTCGCTTATCGAGATCCTCCGCACGCTTTTCTTGCTTTTGGGCGAGCGAACGCTTCGATCGGCCGCGAACTGCTGCTCAATGAGGATGCTTCTGTTCTCGACGGAGACATCGGACCACGTCATCCCGAGGGCTTCTGCCCTTCTCATGTCGGTGTCGAGCATGAGCATCACGCATGTGATGTGCGCGTCCGGTTCTCGATTGAGTAGGATGTCGGGTAGGCGAGCGGCGTGATGGTTCCTTCGCGGTTGTCGTGGAACTTTTTTGCGTACGAGCCGACGGTGTCCCTCGATTTTTGGACGTAGGTGCCGCTGTTGAGTTCTGCCTCGTAGGCTTCGAGTGCGGCGTCGACCTCTCGGCTTTTGGTGGTATGTATGGTCTGCCACGGCGAATAGCGGTATTTGCCCGTGACCGGATCCTTGCCGAGGCTGTGACGGTAGCGCCACGTGTATTTGTCGCGGCGTTGCTTCGTTCCTTTGCCTATGACGAGAGGTCGGTCGTTCATCGTGTTCCTTGCCTGAAGTGCCTGAGAATCGCGCTCGGTTGCGCGGAATGGCGCAAAGGGCTGGGGCGGGTGGGCATTACCCTTGGTGGTGGGCCCTGCGTGTGGTCACACCCCAAGGGTAATGCTCCGCCTGACCGCTTTCAAGCTCGTTGTGGGTCGAATTTGGGTCGAATTATTCCGCGTACTTTTCTTTCGTAAATCTATGAAAACATCAAATGACCTGGAGTTATATTGACTTCAATTTGGGTCGAAATGTCTGAATGAAACAACGTCGTAGCGACCTCATAACCCAAAGGTCGGTGGTTCAAATCCGCCCCCCGCGACCATGAAACTTCAGGTCGGAAGCATAAAAGCTCCCGACCTTTTTCTTTGTCTAGGGGTTTCGGCATCTCTCGTTCTTTGGGTACCTCGAGGCGGGCAATCAGATAGATGCTTACGAGTATCATAGGGTCTTTTTACGTCGCGGTCGTGTCTCGTACTGGTGCGCCGCTCTTTGTGGGACGTGTCACTTTGCCATAGGTTGTCCGGCGGCGGGGCGCAGGTCGTTCCCCGTGGCGTCGCTCCTTTCGACGCTACGCTGCCTGGCTACTCGTTCCACTGGTGCTTTTTCATGTCGACGCAGCCGTTGTCTCGGAAGGCGACTCCTTCCTCCGTCAGTAGTGCTCGCTGGTCGGGGAAGTTTGGCGCGAGGCGTCCCGCGTGGTTGACGACGCGGTGGCAGGGATAATCGCCGTAGCGATCCGCCTCGCTCAGCACCGCTCCGACCAGGCGAGAGTTTTTCTCCCTGCCGATGAGGCGCGCTATCTGACCGTACGAGGCGACGCATCCCGCCGGAATCTCTGCCACGACGGAAAGAATCTCATAAACCAAATCTTCGTCCAGGACTTTTCCCATCGTATCGCTCCCGTGTTCGCTTTTGCCTTCGGGGGCGCGGCGCCGATCACCCGTGCTGCGATTTTCGCAGCTCCCCTTACCGAAGCATCGAGGGAAAGCGCGTGCGTGTCAAGGCTGTCTGGTCCAGTTGCTGGCTCGATGCCTCGAGATGTTCGCCTCAAGTGCGACCTGCCCCTATTGGAAAAGGATGCCGAAGATGTATTTGGTGATGGCGGAGCGGCGGATGACCCCCACGAGTTTGCCCTCGTCATCAACCACAGGAAGCTTCTTGAACTTCTTCTTCGCCAGCAGCGCGGCGACGCGGGCGATGCTCTGCTCGGGACGGGCACACACTACCTGGCGCGTCGCGAAATCCATGACGCAGCGATCCTTCAGGTCTTCGATGCGCTGCTCAAGGCTCTGATCGTCGAAGTACAGCATGGACGCGTCGCCGCCCGTGAAGATGGTGTGAGCGCGATGCTGCGCGATGGCTCCCATGACATCGCCGTCGGAGATGAACCCGACCACCTGGTTGCGCTCATCGATTACGGGCATGCTGCTCACCTCGTTTTCGGCGAGCATGCGCACCACGTCGGAAATCGTGCAATCCTGCGTGCAGGTGAACGGCTCTTCAATCATGATGCTCGAAACGGGCGTCCCCTCGAGCTCGAGCGGGATGCGCTCGGACAGAATCTCGGACATCGCTTATGCCTCCTTCGTTTTCGGTGCGGTTTTCTTGGTGCGCACGCTGAATATGGCGCAGATAAGGGAAACGAGGCCGATTGCCGCGCACACCTTGTAAGCGACGCCCGCGCCCACGGCGGTGGCTACTTGGATGCTCGCATCGACGCCGGCCGACGCGGTGACGCTTGTCATGACCGTGATGATGAGCGCCGTGCACAAACCGCCGGCGACCTGGCGGCCGGTGTTCGCGATGGCGTTGCCGTGGGCAATCATGTCATTTTTCAAGGCATTGACACCCCATGTGTTCACCGGCATGTTCGCGAGCGACTGGCCGGCGGACTGCAGCATGCAGAACAGCGCAACCACCAAGATGGGCGTGTTTACCGTCGAAAGCGAGAGCAGGAACAGGGCGCCGGTCATGAGGGCCAGGCCGACGATCGAGATGGCACGCGGACCGAACTTGTCGAACACCACGCCGGAGATAGGGCTGATGATGATGCCCACCGCCGCGGCGGGAAGCATGGCCATGCCGGTTTCGAAGGCCGAAGCGCCAAGCGAGGTTTGCAGCAGCAACGGCAACAGCGTGTTGGTGACCAGGCATGCGGCGTTGATGAGCGTGACGATGATGGCGGCCACGCGGAACTCGCGCGTCTTGAGCGTGCCCAGTTGAAGCAGCGGGTCCTCGATTTTGCCCTGGCGTACGACGAACAGCACCAAGCACACGACACCCGCGACGATCGAGCCGAGCACCACGGGGTTGCCCCAACCCATCGACGAGGCGCTCGAGAACCCGTAGAGAAGTCCGCCGAAGGCGATGGTGGAGAGGACGACCGAGGGCAGGTCGAGCTTGGGGTTCTTCAGCTCGCCCACGTTTTTCAGCATGAACACGCCCAGCACCAGCACGAGAATTGCGAGGGGGACGATGGCGCCGATCATGGTGCGCCAGCCGTACGTGTCGATCACCGCACCGCCTACGACGGGGCCGACCGCGGGACCCGCCGACATGACGATGCCCGCCATGCCCATAGCCGTTCCTCGTTTCTCGACGGGGAACACCAGCATGGGAACCACCGAGACAAGCGGCATGAGCACGCCTGAGCCCGCCGCTTGCAACACGCGACCGATGATGAGGAACAGGAAATCAGGGGCTGCGGCGCACAGCAGCGTGCCCAGCGCGAACACCAGCGTCGCCCCGAAGAATAGCGCGCGGGTGCTGAACTTGTCGATAAGGAACGCCGAAACGGGGACCATGATGCCGCTCACCAGCGGGTATATGGACATGATCCACTGGGCAGTCGAGGCATCGATGGCGAAATCGGACATGATGACCGGCAGCGCAGGCGACATCACCGTTTGGTTCAGTAGCGCCAAGAAGGCACCCAGGACGACGACCGCGACGATGCGGATCTGGGTACCGGTAATGCGCCCATTGGCGGGCGCGACCGTACAATTATCAGACATAAGCTTCCTTCGTATCTATTCGATTCTTCGCCGAAGGCGCGCCGGCCCACGGGCGAAATAACATGCACGTGCTATGCGTGCATCAGATACGACAGGAAGAAAGCGGCTGCTCAGAGCGCACTTGGGGAACAACAGGAGAGGCCCCGTATACCAGGGGCCGCCGAATTGCGATGTATGCTTTGGTCAAATCCTTCATAGCGGGGAGGTATTCTAGCAGCCGTCTTCGCCCCTTTCAAGGGATGTAACCCAGACGTTGATTTTCTTCACCGAGGCGCCATCGTTGACGGGTGGCGTGCTTCTCTATCGCCACACCGCGGGGCGAGGGAACGCCGCGGCGAGCTTGTACATCGGCTATGTGTGCAGCTGCGAGCGTGTCGCCGGCGCGCGCTGGGCGCCAGTCCGATCCGGCCGACTCTTGCCGACGGTCGGTCGCCGTCCTCCTCCATCTCCGCCTGCTCTGTTTTTGCTCGGCTCCCTTGTCGTATCATGGACGGACGAGAATTGAGCGAAGGCGGTACGTATGAACATCCAGATATTCGGCACGAAGAAAAGCTTCGATACTAAGAAGGCGCAGCGCTATTTCAAGGAACGTCGTGTGAAGTTCCAGTTCATCGACTTGAAGGAAAAGGGGATGAGCAAAGGCGAGCTCGAAAGCGTGGCGCGCGCCGTCGGCGGGATCGACGCTGTGATCGATCCAAAGGCGAAAGATGCCGACACGGTTGCGCTCGTACAGTATCTTGCTGCCGACCAGAAGTTCGAAAAGGTGCTCGATAACCAGCAGATTCTTCGTGAGCCCATCGTTCGCAACGGCCGCCAGGCAACCGTTGGCTACGAGCCTGACGTGTGGAAGGGCTGGGAATAAAGCGGCTGGGAATAAAGTGAAGCGCCCACGCCCGTGGTTTTATCCACGGACGCGGGCGCTTGCGTAAGACGTCTCTTGTCGTTTGAGTGGAGCGCCCCGGCGGCGCTGAACAACGCGCCCCGGTGACGTGGCTCGGGGCTCTTTGTGCCGCGCATCTATGAGAGGAGATATTTGATGCGCATGGGCGCTACTCCATGTAGCCCCCTTGAATGGCGGAAACTGCATGCTCGGTAAAGAACTTGAGCGTGCCGGAGGTATAGCGATTAGCCTTGGGCTTCCAAGCGGCTCGGCGCTCGGCCAGGACGGCGTCGACCTCGGCCGGCTCCATCTCCTTACCGGCGATGCCCACGATAGACAGCGAGCGCTCGGGGATGTTGATCTGGATCAGGTCGCCCTCCTCGATCAGGGCAATCGGGCCGCCCACGGCAGCCTCGGGCGAAACGTGACCGATAGCCGGGCCCTTGGAGGCGCCGGAGAAGCGGCCGTCAGTGATCAGGGCAATGCTCGCGCCCAGCTCGGGGTCGCTGGCGATAGCCTCGGTGGTGTAGAACATCTCGGGCATGCCGGAACCCTTGGGGCCCTCATAACGAATGATGACGGCGTCGCCGGGCTTGACCTCGTGCGTCAGGACGGCGTGGATAGCGTCCTCCTCGCAGTCGAACGGACGTGCCTTGAGCGTGGCCTGGAACATCTCGCGCGGAACGACGGTGTGCTTGACGACCGCGCCCTCGGGAGCAAGATTGCCGTGGAGGATGGCGATGGAACCGTCGGTGCCGAAGGCCTGGTCAAACGGACGGATGATGTCCTCGCGCTTGAGATTCCACTTCTCAAGGTAACGACCGCACTTCTCGTAGTAACCGTTGTTCTTGAGGTCCTCGAGGTTCTCGCCGAGAGTCTTGCCGGTGACGGTCATAACGTCGAGGTGGAGCATCGACTTGATCTCTTCCATGATGCGCGGCACGCCGCCCGCATAGTAGAAGAACTGCGCCGGCCACTCGCCTGCGGGACGGACGTTGAGCAGGTAGTGGGCACCACGGTGCAGGCGATCGAAGTCGTCGGCGGACATCTCGATGCCAAACTCGCGGGCAATCGCAGGGATATGCAGCAGCGAGTTGGTAGAGCCCGAAATGGCGCCGTGGACCATGATGAGGTTCTCGAAGGACTCCTTGGTCACGATGTCGCGGGGGCACAGGTTGTGCTCGGAGAGCCACACGGACTGACGGCCAGCCTCGCGCGCAAATTCGCGCAGGTCGGAGCTCGTCGCAGGCAGCAGGGCCGTGCCGGGGAGCATAAGGCCCAGGGCCTCGGCGGTAACCTGCATGGTCGACGCGGTGCCCATAAACGAGCAGGCGCCGCAGCTGGGGCATGCGTTGTGCTTGGCAAACTCAAGCTCCTCGTGGGAGATCTCGCCGCGCTCGTAGCGGGCAGAAATCGCGCCGAGCTGCTCCAGGGTCAACAGATCGGGACCGGCATCCATGACACCGCCGGTAACGACGATGGAGGGGATGTTGATGCGGCCCATGGCCATGAGGTTCGCAGGCAGGCCCTTATCGCAGCTGGCGACAAAGACGCCGGCGTCGAACGGGGTGGCCTTGGCATGGATCTCGATCATGTTGGCAATCATGTCGCGGCTGGGCAGCGAGTAGTTGATGCCATCGTGGCCCTGGGCCTCGCCGTCGCAGATATCGGTGCAGAAGTAACGGGCACCGTGACCGCCAGCCTCGGCAACGCCAGCACGGACCTCCTCGACCAGCTCAAACAAGCCGGCAGAACCCGGGTGCGAGTCGCCAAACGTCGACTCGATAATGACCTGCGGCTTGTCAAGATCCTCGATGGTCCAGCCAGACCCCAGACGCAGCGGGTCCATCTCGGGGCTGATGGTGCGGAACTTGCCGGAACGCGGCTGCAGCTTGGCAACCAGGTCGGCTGCCTCCTGCTGAATCTGTGCCTTGGTCTTCTCGTCCATAATGCTCTCCTCTTTTGGTTTGAACGGTTGTACCAATCGTTGGTTAATGAATCAGGTGTAAATGGGTACCGAGCGATGCACTCGGCAAAAGATGCTTAGCTACGCGAACTAGGCGAAGAACGAAATCACCAGGGCGCAGGCAAGACCCGAAAGGCCGATGAGCGTCTCCATAATGGTCCAGGACTTGAGGGTTGTTTTCTCGTCAATCTCCAGGAACGAGGAGCACATCCAAAAACCGGCATCGTTGACGTGCGAGAGGGCCGTGGCACCGCCGCAGATGGCACGCTTGGCAGCCGAGCACGCGACCAACGACCAGGTCGTCTGTATCAAAGAGCTCTGCGATGAATCCGAGCGCCTGGCCGAGGCCGGTGAGGATTACTCCGCCGCCGACACCGCGTTCCACAATGCCATTGCCGAGAGCTCCGGAAACCTCGTCGTTCCCCGCCTGATGGGCGTGCTCAAGGCGTCCGTCCCCCTCTTTATCGACGTGACCGGCAAAAAACTCGTCGAGGAAACTATCCGCACGCACCGCGATGTGGCCGACGCCATCGCCTCGCGCAATCCCACCGCCGCGCACGACGCGATGTATCTGCACCTGGTGTATAACCGCAACATGATTGCGGAGGGAGCAGAAGCAAAAGGCATTTAGGGCCCGACAATAATCTTTCTTTGGCAAAACGCAGGCGGCGGCTGCCCAACACACAGGGCAGCCGCCGCTTTTTGCAATCGATTGGTGCAAAGGGGTTGACTAGAGTTCGCAGGCAACCTTGTAGCCGTCGCCGATGGCGTCGCGAATGTTGCCGCACGTGTTGGCGTCACCCAACACGTGGGTGGCAACACCGGCAGCGGCAAGGTCGTCGGCCAACTTGGTATTGGGACGATAGCCCATGGCAAGCACCAGCGTATCGGCATCGGCGATGGTGTGGACCTCGCCATCCTTCTCGTAGCTGATGGCGTCCTCGGTAATCTCGGTCACCTTGGCCTCGGTCAGCACGTGGACGCCCTTTGAGAGCATGCGCGTGATGAGCACCGCGCGACCGGCGCCGCCCTCGTTGGCGGCGAGCGTCTTGGTCATCTCGATAACGGTGACATCGCGATTGGCCGGCGACAGGTCGTTGACCAGCGGGGCCAGGTAATCTGCCGTCTCGCAACCGACGGTGCCGCCGCCCACGATGACGATCTTCTTGCCCGGGAAAGCCTTGCCACCCAGTAGGTCGTCAGCCGTCATAACCTGCTTAAAGCCCTGCATGAAGGCCGGAGCGATGGGCTCGGCGCCATAAGCCAGGACGACCTCGTAGCCCGCGTAGTCACGCTGAATGTCCTCGGCAGTAAGCTCGGTACCAAAGACGCACTTCACGCCCGACTCGGCCAGACGACGATACTGATACTTGATCACGCGGGTGAGTTCCTGCTTTGCCGGCGGAACGGCTGCGATGCGCATCTCGCCGCCCGGCTCATCCTGCTTGTCCACGAGCACCACGTTATGGCCGCGCTTGGCGGCAATGTAGGCTGCCTCCATGCCCGCAGGACCAGCGCCCACAACCAGTACGTTCTTGGCCTCGGCGACAGGCTCGTAGCCGGCCTCGTCGCGCTCAACATCGGGGTTGACGGTGCAGGAGATGCGCTTGCCAAACATAATGCCGTTCAGGCAGCGCAGACAGCCAATGCAGGGGCGGATGTCGTCGGCGTTGCCGGCAGCGGCCTTGTTGCAGAACTCGGCATCGCACAGATTGGCGCGGCCCATCATGCAGATGTCGGCAGCGCCGTCCTCGATCAGCTCCTCGGCGATCCAGGCCTCGTTGATGCGGCCGACGGTGGCGACGGGAATGTTGACGTGCTTTTTAATCTCGCGCGAGCAGGCGGCGTGCGAGGCCTGCTGGGTACCGGCAGCGGGAATCGCAGAGCCGCGCTTGATGGTGGTACCGCCCGACACATGAATCATGTCGACACCGGCCTTCTCCAGGCGACGCGAGACGTAGATCATGTCGTTGAGGGTCAGGCCGCCATCGGTGTACTCATCGCCCGAAATGCGGACGTCGATGATAAAGTCCTTGCCGCAGCGCTCGCGAATCTCGGCGATGACCTCGAGCAGGAAGCGCATGCGGGCGTCGAGCGAGCCGCCGTACTCGTCGGTACGCTTGTTGTAGAGCGGAGTCAAAAAGCCGCCGAGCATGCCGTGGGCGTGTGCCGCATGGACTTCAACGCCATCGACGCCAGCCTTCTGCATACGCACGGCAGCGTCGCCAAACTGATGCGTGAGCTCGTGAATCTCGTCGACCGTGATGGGGCGCGGTGCCTCGCGGGCGTAAGACGGGCCCACAAAGGACGGAGCGATCAGGCGCGGCGTGCCCGGAATGTTAAAGGCCATGTAGGCGGGATGGAAGAGCTGCGGCATGATCTTGCAGCCATACTCGTGGACGGCCGCGGCGAGCTTTTCCCAGCCGGGGATAAACGTGTCGTCGTAGCAGCACATATCACCCGGCAGATAGGTATAGGTGGGCTCGACCGTCACGACCTCGGTGATGATGAGGCCCACGCCGCCCTTGGCGCGGGCACGGTAATGATCGACCAAGTCGTCGGTCACATAGCCATGATCGGCCAGGTTGGTGGACACCGGCGGCATAAAGACGCGGTTCTTGACCTCGGTTGTACCGACCTTGATCGGGCTAAAGAGCATCGGGTAGGCAGAGGACTCCATACAGACTTCCTTTCGTTTGAGCCGCTCGGCGGCAGTTGCTAACGTACTTATCGTATCAGCAACCGCCGCGTCCGTACCCGCTCGCACTCCCCCGCCTTTAATCCAATCCCCACAAAAAGTTGCGGTGGAATACGGAGTAGATAAGGCCTTTGACAGCCAAAACAGTCCGTATTCCACCGCAGCTGATGGGCGGGATGGAGTTAGAGGCCCAGGTAGGCAATCATACCT
Organism: uncultured Collinsella sp.; assembly: GCA_958427975.1. Taxonomy (GTDB): domain Bacteria; phylum Actinomycetota; class Coriobacteriia; order Coriobacteriales; family Coriobacteriaceae; genus Collinsella. The sequence continues at coordinate 10,043 of CAUAEH010000018.1, forward strand.
TCGACGGCGAGTTTGGCACCAGCTACGGCATGAACCACGGTGAGCGGGCCGTTGACCACGTCGCCGGCGGCAAAGACGCCAGGCACGGTAGTCATGCCATACTCGTCGACCGAAAGCAGGCCGCGATGGTCGGTCTCCAGACCGCCCGTTGTAAGCACGAGCTTGTCCTTGGGCACTTGAGACGCCGCAATCACAACCGTGTCGGCGGACACGTGGTCGAGTTCTTCCTCGTAGCCCACCACGTTGTTGTCCTCGTCAAAGATAGCCGTCTCGAACACCGGACCGTTGTCGTCGATGGCGCAGATCGCCTTGCCGCACACAATCTCGGCACCGTCAAGCTCGGTCAGCTCCACCTCGTCATCGATGGCAGAGATATGGCACGATCGGGCGTACACGGTAACCTTGCGAGCACCCGAGCGCAGGGCCGTGCGGGCAACATCCATGGCCACATTGCCGGCGCCGATAACCGCCACGTTCTGCCCGATCGCCACGCTCGTGGGGTCAACGAGGTAGTCGATGCCAAACAGCACGTTGCCGCGCGACTCGCCGGGAATACCCAGCTTTCGAGCTCGCCAGGTACCAGTACCGACAAAGACCGCATCGTAGCCGTCGCGCAGCAGGTCGTCGATATGCAGCGCGCCACCGATGGTGGTCGAGGGGCGCACGCGCACGCCAAGCGAGCACATCACATGACGGTACTTTTGCACGAGCGCACGGGGCAGGCGGAACTCGGGGATACCGTATTCCAGCACACCGCCGATCTCGGGCCGCTGCTCAAAAACAGTGACGGCGCAACCCAGCTGCGCCATCTTAATTGCCACGGTAATGCCGGCTGGGCCGGAGCCGACCACGGCGACCTGCTTGCCGCGCGACGGCGCGGGTCTCCACTCTTTGCGGTCCAAATACGCCGTGGAGATATAGTTCTCGATGCTCGAGAAATGCACGGGTGTGCCCTTGCGGCCCTGGATGCAAGCACCCTCGCACTGGCCCGAATGGTTGCACACCACGGAGCAGACCGCGCTCATGGGATTGTTCTGGAACAGCAGCTCGCCCGCCTCTTGCAGACGGCGCTGCTTAAAGAGGTCGATAACCTGCGGAATGGGCGTCTGCACCGGACAGCCCTTTATTTGACAGAACGCCTTTTTGCAGCCCAGACAGCGATTTGCTTCCTCAACGATGTGGATAGCCACGCTATTCCCCTCTATCGACCTGGACGAAATCGGCTTCTTAAACCAATTTGCCCGAATTTATAACCATAGATACGTCAACAGTGCGGAAAAGGGCACCGAAAAGCATCTCACAAACGCGCAGTAGCAACCCTTCCCTCGCACGGAGCCACTGTGCAGCCCCGTCATCGAGATCAAAAGATTCGCCACCCCTACGAATGGCGAATCTCCCTACAGGCAGACGCCGTCTTTCCAGATACTGATCTCGTGGCAGCCGCGGCGCTCGGCACTCGTTAGCTTACCGCTCGCTGTATCCAGTACCAGCTGATACAGGTCGCGAGCAGCCTCGTCGAGTGTGCGTTCGCCTGTGGCAATCACGCCGGCGTTAAAGTCCATCCAGTTGGCCTTGTGGTCGCACAGACGCTGATTGGTGAACACCTTGAGGGTGGGCGCCGGTGCACCAAACGGCGTGCCGCGTCCAGTCGAGAACAGAATCACGTGACAGCCAGCAGCCGTCAACGCCGTGGTGGATACCATGTCGTTGCCCGGGCCGCACAGCATGTTCAGGCCATGCTTGGTGACCTGACCGGCATACGGCAGCACGTCGACGATGGGTGCGGAGCCGCCCTTTTGCACGCAGCCGCAACTCTTGTCCTCGAGCGTGGTGATGCCACCGTCCTTGTTACCGGGACTCGGGTTCTCGTAGACCACCTCACCATGGCTAATAAAGTAATCCTTAAAACCGTTAAGCATGTCGGAGGCAGCGTTAAAGACCTGCTCGTTCTCGCAGCGATCGAGCAGGATGCTCTCCGCGCCAAACATCTCGGGCACTTCGGTGAGCACCGACGTGCCACCGCGGGCGACGACCATATCGCTCACGCGACCGATCGTAGGGTTGGCGGTAATACCCGAAAGACCGTCGGAGCCGCCGCACTTAAGACCAATAACCAGCTCGGAGGCCGGAATGGGCTCACGCTTGGCTTGCTTGGCAAGATCTGCCAGCTCGGACAGAATCTTGTGGCCCTCGATCTGCTCGTCGGCCACATCCTGGCAGGTGAGAAAACGAACGCGCTCGTGATCGAAGTCACCGAGCTCGTCGAGCACCTGCTGATGCGTGCAGTTCTCGCAACCGAGCGACAAGAACAGCACGCCCGCAGCGTTTGCGTGACGCGACAGTGCCACCAGCAGACGACGGGTCTGGGCATGGTCGGCGCCGGTCTGTGAGCAACCGAACGGATGCGGGAAGTAATAGACGCCCTCCAACGAGCCCTCGACCAGGTCCTGAGCCTGCTCGCACATGGCACGAGCGACTTCGTTGACGCAACCGACGGTGGGAATGATCCAAAGCTCATTGCGCGTGGCGGCACGACCGTCGGCACGGCGGAAGCCCATAAAGGTCTCGGCCTCGACCGGCTCAACGACCGGATGTGTCGGATTGTAGGTGTACTCGACCTCACCCGAGAGGTTGGTCTTCACGTTGTGCGTGTGCAGCCACTGGCCGGGCTGAATGTCCTTCGTCACGTGACCGATGGGAAGACCGTACTTGACGACATCCTCACCGGCTGCAATGGCGCGCACGGCCATCTTGTGGCCCTGCGGGATATCCTCCGCGGCAACGACCTCGCCCACGCCGGGAACCTCGACGGCAGCACCCTTGGCGAGCGGCGACAGCGCAACGATGACGTTGTCGGCCGGATTGATCTGGATAGTGTTCATTACAAAGAGTCCTAACCCTACAGGTTGAGCAGAAGTCGAGTGACGCCCGCCAGTTACCCGGCGGGCGTACAGAAGGATTTAGGCCTGAGCGTTCGCGAACGCCTGCTTGACGCCCTCGGAGCGCACGACGGCGAGAGCGTTGACGACAAACTCCTCCAGGCCGGCGATCTGCGTAAGATCCTCGCCCCACATTTGCTCGTTGGAGAGCACATCGTGCACCAGCTCGGCGTCGTCGGCGCCGGCGTGAGCAGCGTAGAAGTCGAGCACAAAGGCGTCGTCCTGAGCGGTGTACTCGGTGCCGTCGGAGCGACGCAGGTGCAGGCCGTCGCCCTCGCGGGACACGAGCTCCTGCGTGTAGAAGGAGATGAGCGTGGCCAGGCTCGTCGCCAGGCACTTGGGCAGGTTGCCGGTCTCGGCAGCGTAGTCCTTGAGCGTAGGCAGGTCGCGGGCACGCCACTTAGCCGTGGAGTTGAGGCAGATGGAGAGCAGCGCGTGGTCGATAAACGGGTTGTCGAAGCGGTTCTCAACAGCGGCGGCAAAGGCCTTGCAGTCCTCGACATCCAGGTCGGCGGCAAGCGTCGGAATGACCTCGTCGTAGAGCATGGTGTTCATGAAGCCACGAACAGTCTCGTCGTGCATGCAGTCGCGCACGATATCAAAGCCGGCAACCCAGGAACCCGGAACAAAGGCGGTGTGGGCGCCGTTGAGGATGCGGACCTTGCGCTTCTTGTACGGGGTGACGTCGGGGGTCACAAAGACACCCGGCAGACCGGCCTTCACGAAGGGCAGACGCTCCTTGAGCGACTCGTCACCCTGGATGCCCCACATCTGGAAGGGCTCGCGCACGGCCAAGAACGGATCCTCATAGCCCAAGCGCTCGACCACGGCAGCGGCCTCCTTGGGATCGCGGATGCGACCCGGAACGATGGTGTCGACGAGCGTGGTGCAGACGGTGCAGTCGTTGGCCATCCACTGCGAAAACTCGTCCTCCCAGCCCCAGTCGCTCACGTACTGGTTCATAATGCGCAGCAGCTCCTCGCCGTTATGGTCGATGAGCTCGCAGGCGAGCACGATGACGCCCGGCTTGCCGGCAGCCCAGCGGGCATGGAGCACCTGGGCAAGCTTGGCAGGGAAGCTCGCGGGGGGCATGTCGTCGGCCTTGCAGGACGGATCGTAGGCGATACCGGCCTCGGTGGTGTTGGAGACGATAATCTCCAGGTCGTCGGAAACGGCGACCTCCATCATGGCACGGTAGTCAGCCTCGCGATACGGATTGAGGCAACGGCTGCAGGCGCTGATCACGCGGGAATCGTCAACCGTGTCACCGTTCTCCTTGCCGCGCACCAGTACGGTGTACAGGCCATCCTGGGCATTGATACCATCGGCGAAATCGAAGGCGCCGCTGATGGGCTGCACCATGACGACCTTGCCGTTCCAACCGGTGGCCTCGTTGCCCATAACGAAGAAACGATCGACGAAGGCGCGCAGGAAATTGCCCTCGCCAAACTGCAGGACCTTCTCGGGGGCGTCCTTAGGCAGCACGTAGCCCTCGTAGCCGATCTTCTCGAGCGTCTCGTAGCTGATGTTATTCATAGAGGTTTTCCTCTCAACTCAAGTCCCGGTACGGCATCGCCGCACCGGGTTGCATTCATGATTTTTCAAGCAGCGGGGCTATTTATCGATCGTCTCGATAGTGCTCTCGCCGATCTTGCCGCGCTCCCAGCGACCATTCGACAGGTCGTTGGAAATGGAATTGAACTTCTTCTCGGTAATGTCGTAGAGAGCGAAGATGATCAAGGCTGCCACCAGAAGGGCGCAAGCGGGATAAATCGTCAGAGCGCCCTTGATGCCAAGCAGCGTGGCGGCCGTCTGGGGCTTATTTGCCACATATCCGGTAAGGGCAAGGATGCCGCCAGAAATGATCGCAGCAAGGGATTGCGCAAGCTTACGAGAAAAGTTGAACGCGGCGTAGGTCGTACCCTCCTTGCGGATTCCCGTGTGCCATTCACCGTAATCGATAACATCGGAAACCAGGTTCCAGGTGATACCGTTGGGGATGGCAAGCGCGACGTAGCCGATGGTGACGAAGATGATGAACGTCACGGTATTGGTCGGCAGGATGAAGTTGAGGCCGTTTGCCACAGCGCCGACGATAAAACAGGCGACGCACGTGCGCTTCTTGCCAAAATGCTTGACGAGCGTCGGGATGGCGAGAATGGCGACAACCGACGTTCCGATCATGATGCCGTTGACAATGGGCTGCAACGCGATGTTACCCAGGTTGTACTGGCAGAAATACACCATCATGGTGTTGTTGGTATTCATGGCCGAGATGGTAAACAGCGTAAGCAGGATAACTGCTCCCAGGTTCTTGTTGGTGAAAACGACCTTGAAATACGTGCTGAATGCGCTCGACTTCTTGCCGGCCTTTCCCGCAGCCTTCTCCTCGGCCTGTCGATCGATACGGATATGCTCGCGCGTTCCCAAAAAGCAGATGGCGAATCCGGCGATGCCACACAGTCCCATGACGACAGCTGCAATCGTATAGCCGTGCGGATTGCCGTCGAGCGTGTCGCCACCCGCAAAGAACAGGACCAATGGGATGAACGCTACGCCCGTGATGAGCTGTGCGCAAAGCGAACCGGCCTGGCGCGTTGACGCCATGTGCGCGCGGTCATCGACGTCACGCGTCATTACCGTGGCCAGAGATCCGTACGGCACGTTGGTGAAGCTGTATACGACGCCCCAGATCATGTAAGTTATCAGCGCATAGGCAATTTTACCTGCCATGGGAATATCGGGCGCAGTGAAGGTCACCACGGTTAGAACGGCAAGGATCACGGCCGAAACCATCATGACCGGACGAAACCGACCGTGCTTGCCAATCTTCTTTCTACCGTCGACGAATGCACCGGCAATCGGGTCCATGAACGCATCGAAAATCTTGGTGACGGCGAAAATCAGGCTCACTACGCCTGGCGAAATCAGACAGATGTCAGTGTAGAACTTGGTCAGATAGGCTTGACCAAGATCGAACATGAATCCATTGCCCAAATCGCCAAAGCCATAGCAGATTTTCTCACGCCAGCTCAGCTTGATATCCTGCGAGCTCTGCATAGATCTCGAATCCGCCTGAGCAGACACGATCTGCTCGTTTTTCTGTTGCCCTGTTCCCATATGGTCCCTCCCCTTTGCAACCGATTTCACCAATCGGAGCACATACAGATCTATGCCTCGACGGTGCCCAGATCGAAGCCAAAGTAGCGAACGGAATTGTTGTAGCTGATATCGCGCACGATGGTGCCCAGCAGCTCCATGTCGGCCGGATACTTGCCCTGCTCAACCCACTCGCCGATCACGCTGCACAGCACGCGACGGAAATACTCGTGGCGCGGGTAGGACAAGAAGGAGCGGGAGTCGGTGAGCATGCCGACAAAGTTGCCCAGGACGCCCTCGTTGGCCAGAGCCGTGAGCTGCTCGCGCATACCGACCTCGTTGTCGTTGAACCACCAGGCGGAACCGTTCTGGATCTTACCGGCAGTCGGAGCCTCCTGGAAACAGCCCATCACGGTATCGATCATGGTGTTGTCGATGGGATTCAAGCTGTACAGGATGGTCTTGGGCAAGCCGCAGGTCTCCTGGATGGAGTTGAGGAAATCGGCGAGCTGGTCGGACGGCGTGTAGTTGGAGATGCAGTCATAACCGGTATCGGGGCCGAGCTTGGCAAACATGGCGCGGTTGTTGTCGCGCTTGCAGCCAAAGTGCAGCTGCATGGCCCAGCCCAGGCGGACATACTCGCCGGCGACAAACTGCATAAAGGCGGTCTTGTACTTGAGGACCTCTTCCTCGGTGAGCGGCTCGGCAGCCAGGCCCTTGGCAAAGATGGCCTCAATCTCATCGGCGGTAGCCGGGACATACATAACGTAGTCGAGTGCGTGGTCGGAGGCGCGGCAGCCCAGCTCGTGGGCAACATCGTAGCGCTTGGAGATGGCGGACTTCATGCCCTCAAAGTCGCTGACCTCAATGCCGGCAACCTCGGAAAGGTGCTTGCAGTAGTCGGCGAACTCCTGGCCGCGCTCGATGCGCAGAGCGGCGTCGGGGCGCATGGCGGGAACGACCTGAACGTCAAAACTGTCATCGGCGGCAATCTTCTTGTGCCACTCAAAGCTGTCGGCGGGGTCGTCGGTAGTGCAGATCATGCGGACGTTGGACTGCTTGATCAGGTTGCGGCAGGTAAAGCTGGCCTCGGCGAGCTTGGCGTTGGCAAGGTCCCAGACCTCCTGGGCAGTCTTGCCGTTGAGGACGCCCTCGTAGCCAAAGTAGCGCTTAAGCTCCAGGTGGCTCCACTCAAAGACGGGGTTGCCAACGCAGCGACCCAGGGTCTCGGCCCACTTTTGGAACTTCTCGCGAGCAGGGGCGTCGCCAGTGATAAAACGCTCGTCGACGCCGTTGGCACGCATCAGGCGCCACTTGTAGTGGTCGCCGCCCAGCCAAACCTCGGTGATGTTCTCGAAACGCTTGTCCTCCCAAATCTCCTTAGGAGAAATGTGGCAGTGATAGTCGACGATAGGCATGCCCTCGGCAAAGTTGTGGAACAGCTCCTCGCCGGTCTTGGTGCTCAGCAGGAAATCCTGATCGTCCATGAAGTTTTTCATCAAACAACCCCTTTGTTTGCGGAGCGGGCGCACAATACGCTCGTCATCCTCTAGGTGAACGTTCACCATCTTAGTGCAAAATGCGTTACAAGGTGAACGTTCACTTAACCATCATGGGGCGAACGGTAGGTTTTGACCGCTTAACGGTTGCCGAGCCATGGACCCTGCGTTGGATCGGCACAAAGAAAGGCCGCTGACGGCAGATTCGCCATCAGCGGCCTTCGAAACAATTTTTCAATCCCCAGCCAAAAAGTACGCGACAAGTAGGGAACTCCCTAAACGCATTAGATTCCGGCGAGCTCGCAGTAACGATCGACGTTGCTGGCAAACACCATCTCAACAGCCCCCTTTTGCACAGGCTCCGCCGGCGTCTTTCCCCACAGCAGGTAATCGCCTAAGGTCTTGGCGCCTCGATATGCCAGACTCACCGGGTCCTTGTAAACGATGTTGGTAAAGATGCCCCGACGCAAAGCCAGCGCACTTTCTGGGAACAGATCGTTGCCAATCACCATTACTTCGCCGGCCTTGTTAGCCGCGACAAGCGCATCGGCAATCAGCTCAGAGCCCACGGCGAACACGCTGCAGATCAACTCGGGGGCTTCCGATGACTTTAGACGCTGGTTGAGTTCGTGCTCGAGCTGCTTGACCTGGGCATGAGCACCGGTCAGATCCTCGACCTGCCAGGGAACATTGTGCTCGCGAAGGTAATTGTGGAAGGCGCGAGCGGTCAAATAGTGCGAGTCGGTGTAGGGGTCGCCCGCCAATAAAAGCACGCGGGTATCGGTCCCAGAAGCGTGAACCAGGTTGGCCGCCTGCTCGGCCATCAGGCTTCCCGCCGTGGAGTAGTCGGCCAAACTAGCGCCCAGGCGATCGAGGTGAGGACGGTCACCGTCGACAAGCTCAATCGTCACGCCCGCCTCGGCGATCTGCCCCAAAAGCTCAGTCGCACGATCGTCGCCCGGCGCATAGGCGAGCAAGCCATCAATCTTCTCGCCCACCTGCAGACGCTCGTCGATTTGCTCGAGTGCATCAGCGTAGCCGCCCACGCCAAATTCAACGCGCTCAACCGTAATGCCCCGGTCGATGACCTCCTGCTCAAAGCGGTTGCAGCCTTCCCACAGGTAACGGAAAAAGTACGCTCCCTCGCGCGATGCGCGGGGCAGGCAAAACACCAGGTTGATATCCTTGCGGCGCAGGCTCGAGGCACTCGTATTGCGATGGTAACCCATGGCCTCGGCCTTAGCATTCACCTTGGAGCGCACGGATTCGCTCACGCCGGCCTTACCCGTCAGGGCCTTGTGCACGGTATTGATGGAAACGCCAAGCTCGGCGGCTATGTCCTTCATGGTTACGCGAGCGCTCATGGGGATACTCCGTTATAGATAAGTTGCCAATTAACAGTACAGGTAACGATACCCCAAAATCACTCTACAACTCGCCGCGCTCTCCCTCAAATGCGCAAAGCGCCCCGCGAATGGATGCTCGCGAGGCGCTTGGATATCTGGACCTTATTTGATACCGCGGCCCAAGTCTTCGGCGATTTTGTCTACGCCCTTAAGTGCAGCGCACGTCTTTTTGTTGGAGCAATGCCCCGTACAAACGCCACCCTGAGCGCAGTCGGCGCAGGTGCCCTTGCGGTAGATGCGCACGCATACCGCGACAAACGCAACGCCGATAACAGCCAGTACAACAATATCGATAGGTGCCATAGCAAGCCTCCTCTAGTTAACCATCACTTACTTTACCCCATTCTCCACCTACCAAATAGGGACAGGTTTATTTTGGTCGGTTTTATCTGCGGAAACGCCACATCTCCCCCACCAAAAAGCCCGAGTGTCGCTGGGACACCCGGGCTCGTGGAAAGGGGTTAATCCTTATTCGGACTTAAGCGGAAACTGCGGCGGAAGCAGTGTTGGTCTCGTCCTCGTCGGTCCATGCATGCTTGGGCATGGGACGGAAGATCTGGAAGAGCATCGCAACCAGCAGCACGATGGCCACAATCGTCCAGATACCAAACTGTCCAAGAACAAGCAAGTTGTAGAACTGGTTGATGAACAGGCCGATCACCCAAGCGAAGGCGCACTCGTAACCGATGGCGATCGCAGTCCACTTGCCGGAATCCATCTGGTTGCGGATGGTGCCAATGGCGGCAAAGCACGGAGCGCACAGCAGGTTGAAGGCGCCGAAGGCAACGCAAGCGCCCATGGTGGGGAACATGCCGGCAAACGCGGTCCACAGGCTCGGGTCGGTCTCGCCCGCGTCGGCGACGGACAGCAGCGAGCCGGCGGTGGCGACGACGTTCTCCTTGGCGACGAGGCCAGAGACAGTCAGCGCGGTGGCCTGCCAGGTGCTAAAGCCGAGCGGGGCGAAGATCCAAGCGACCAGGTTGCCCAGCATGGCAAGCACGGAGTAGTCCATAAACTCCTCGGGGATGCCGTCCATCGCAGGCAGGAAGCCAAAGGAACCGTTATAGCTACCAAAGTTGGAGAGGAACCAAACGACGACGGTGGACGCAAAGATGACCGTGCCGGCCTTCTTGATAAAGGCCCAGCAGCGCTCCCACACGTGCAGCGCCCAGGAACGGATCGCCGGGAAGTGGTAGGCAGGAAGCTCCATGACAAACGGGGTCGGACGGCCGGCGAAGAGCTTGGTCTTCTTGAGCATGAGGCCCGAGGCGATGACGGCAAAGACGCCCAGGAAGTAGAAAAGCGGGCTGATCCATGCGGCCGTGGTGGAAGAATCGCCAATGATGGAGCCCATGAGCAGGGCGATGATCGGCAGCTTGGCGCCGCAGGGGATGAACGTGGTGGTCATGACCGTCATGCGGCGGTCCTTCTCGTTCTCGATGGTCTTGGTGGCCATGACGCCGGGGACGCCGCAGCCTGAGGACACGAGCATGGGGATGAACGACTTACCGGACAGGCCAAAGCGGCGGAACACGCGGTCCATGATAAAGGCGACGCGGGCCATGTAGCCGCAGTCCTCCAGGAAGGACAGCATCACGAACAGCAGGAACATCTGCGGCACAAAGCCGAAGATGGCGCCCAGGCCGCCAACGATACCGTCGCAGACCAGCGAATCGACCAGGCCACCGTCCTCGGTGCCACCCGCCACGAGGGCGTCGTGCACCATGGTGGTGATACCCGGGACATAGGGGCCGTACTGTGCCGGGTCGACCGAGTCGGCGTCGTCACCCGCGGCCTCGACAGCTGCGTCGTAGGCGTCGCGACCCTGGCCGAGCACATACCAGCCGTCGGTGCCGAAGAGCTGGTCGTTGGTGAAGTCGGTCACCGTGCCGCCCAAGGTAGAAACGGCGATGTAGTACACGCAGAACATGATGACCACAAAGATCGGCAGGCCCAGGATACGATTGGTAACCACGCGGTCGATCTTCTCGGAGGTGCTCATCTTGGCCGGAGCCTTGGTCATGCACTCATCGATGATGTGCGCGATGACGCCATAGCGCTCACCGGTGATGATGGACTCGGCATCGTCGTCGCAGTCCTGCTCGCACTGGGCGACCAGCTCCTCCACGCGAGCAGCCTTCTCCTTAGTGAGGTTGATGAGCTTGCAGGCGTCTGCATCACGCTCGAACAGCTTGACAGCGTAGTAGCGGCGCTTGTTGGCGGGAACGCTCGCCGGCAGGTTGTTCTCGATATGCGTCAGAACGTCCTCGATGGAGGAGTCGAACTTGTGCTCCGGCACCTGGCCCTTGGAAGCAGCGGACTTCTTGACCTGCTCGAAGAGCTCCTTGATGCCCTTGTTCTTAAGAGCCGAGATCATCATGACCGGGCAGCCGAGCTTCTTGGAGAGCTTGTCCGTGTCGATCTTATCGCCGTTCTTCTCGACCAGGTCGGCCATGTTGAGGGCAACGACCACGGGCAGGCCGGTCTCGATAACCTGAAGCGCCAGGTACAGGTTACGCTCGAGGTTGGTGGCATCGACGACTTGGACGACAACATCGGGCTCGCCGCTCATGAGGTAATCGCGCGAGCATTGCTCCTCGGGGCTGTAGGGGGAAAGCGAGTAGATGCCGGGGAGGTCCGTGATGGTAACGTTCTTGTCGCTTAGGAGCTTGGCCTCCTTTTTCTCAACCGTGACGCCGGGCCAGTTGCCAACGTAGCCGTTGGCGCCGGTGATCAGGTTGAAAAGCGTGGTCTTGCCGCAGTTGGGGTTACCCGCCAGCGCGACATGGATCTGAGAATCCGCCATTCAATCCTTCTTCCTTGTGTGCCTGCGCTGCTTTCTCCGCGCAGGCTGGATAATGTGCTTCAAAGATGCTGCATTAAGTTAGAAAAACCTAACTTTATCTGCAGAAATATACGTCGTGAGCCCTTACTGGACCTCGACGACGGCGGCCTCCTCCTTGCGGATGGAAAGCTCGTAGCCGCGCACGTTGATCTCGACCGGATCACCGAGCGGCGCGACCTTCACGACCTTGAACGAAGTGCCCTTGATGAGCCCCAGGTCCATAAGGTGGCGGCGAAGCGCACCCTCACCGTGAAGCTTGACGATGGTAGAGCTCTCGCCCACCTTAACGTCACCCAACGTCTTCATCCTCTTGTCCCCCTTTCGGTTTTTATGAAATGCTGCGGACTAACCGACGGTCATAATGTGCATGGCAACCTTGGAATCGATGCCAAAGCGTGCGCCCAGCACCGTGACGATGATATTGGCGCCACTCGAGCTCACCACGTGGATTTCGTTGCCCTCGACAAAGCCGAGGTCTTTGAGGTGGTGTTTCATGTCCTCATTGCCCTTTACACGCGACACGCGCACGGTTTCGCCCGCTTTTACCATCGAAAGCGGCATGGCCGGCATCTGCGGTCCGCAAGACATGAGTGGCTCCTAACGTCAGTTCGTCCTCAACATCGACGCGTTAAAAGTTAGCCACGTCTATGTTCGCTATAGTAAACTAGCACGTGGTTAACTTTTTGGAAAGGGTCCTGTTCAGTTTTTCGAAAAAGTTTCCTATACGAAACAAAAGGGCGCGGCAAAGGACCATCCTTTACCACGCCCTATCATGCCTAGAGCGAGAGATTTCTGATCGATGTGACGCAGGAGGCCTCATCCACGCCCGAAACACGAAAGACGACGTTTTCGCCGCACTCACCATAGAGGGCCATGAGCCCCATGACATCGCGGCCATCCGTGTGGCGGTCGCCGATACTGACTGACACGTCACTACGGTGCTTGGCAATGATGTCATAGAGCAGCGCAACCGGGCGGGCATGTAATCCCAACGGATCTTTAATCGTCTTTGTAAACTCGACCATGTCCCCTCCCGCGGCATCGCACATTCGGCCGGCAAACCCAGCCACGTGGTAGTTATTGTAGCGTTAGATGCTTGTCGAGAGCCCCTCTGGATACCCCGTGGTCAAAAAGTGGCAAATATGAGTACTGTCACCAATTTAGTAGCAGCAAAATCGAGAGCAAATTGCCTACTTTGAGCGATTCGAAGAGGTTGAAAGCCGTCAAACGCCCTTTAAAGGGGGTTAGATAAATTGATTTTGAGTCCATTTTTGCTCAAAACCGGCCGATAGATATGGCACTTATTTTGCAACAGTACTCATATTTGGCATTTTTGTCCACAGGGCCCAAAATCCATGCTCCAAAACACAAAAGGAGGGGCCTCGTAAGGCCCCTCCTTAGGAAGGGGAATCGATTTATTCCACAGCCGTAGATTAATCCCAGCTTCTACTCCATCATGTCAAGGACAGACGGACGCAGCTCGCTCTCGGCAGCCTCGGGATCGGTCTCGCGCAGGCGGTTGATGTAGCGGTTGTACCACATCACGGCAAGGCCCAGGAAGACAACCACACCGCCAACGTTGTAGACCAGCGTCAGCCACAGCGGCTGATCGAGCGGAATGGTGCCGCAGATAAGCACGAAGCAGAAGACCACAAGCAGGAATGCAGCAATGACCAGGCCAAAGGTGCGCGAACCCATGCGAAAGCCACGGGGAGCAGCGTCGAAGTTCTTGCGTAACATAAAGTAGGCAAGCAGGATCAGCAGCGGCGGGAGCAGAGCGGTGGCAGCCGTCATGTTGGTGACGATCATGAGCAGGTCGTCGAGATTACCGGAGCCCAGGGCCGGGATGATCAGGATGGGGACGACGATAGCGAACTGCAGCCAAGCGGCGCGGGCGGGAATGCCATGCTCGTTAAGCTCGACGATCTTGCTACCAAAGACGCCCTTGGGGATCTCGGTGAAGAACACCTTGATGGGAGCGGAGGTCCACATCATGAGGGAGCCCAGCGTGGCAGCGAGAAGGATCAGGCCGATGACGCGCGTGGACACTTCCATGGGAATGCCAAAGTGGGCAAAGACAGCGCCGAATACGTCGAAGATGCCGGTGGAGATGGCAACGCTGCCCTCGGGGATGAACAGGTTAACCAGCAGCGAAGCGCCTGCATACAGAAGGCCGATGGTCAGGCCGGCGATAACGACAGTGCGCACGAAGGCCTTGACGCCGCCCTTGAGGTCGTTGAGGAACACGCCGACAGACTCAGCGCCGCCAACGCCCTGGATGATCCAGGCAAGCGTACCGAAGAAGCCCCACGCAGTTGCGAAGTTGCTCATGTCGGGAGCCATGTTAGCGGGAGTAGGAGCCGTAGCGAACTCAACGCCGCCAAAGGCAGCAGCCAGGGACAGCAGGATGAACACGGCGGTCAGGCCGAGAGCCGCGGTCGAACCGAAGGAGGAAATGGAGCCGATCCACTTAGCGCCCTTGGTCGAAACCCACGTGGCGATAGCAAAGACGACGATCTCGATAATGGTGATCCACAGCTGCGAAAGCTCGGCGTTGGCACCAAAGAACACGTAGCTCGCGTAGATGATGACGTTGGGCAGGACGGACGCAAAGAAGAACAGGTTAACGAACCAGTAGCTAAATGCCGTCAGGAACGCCCAGCGACCACCCATCGAGGTCTTAACCCATGCGTACACGCCAGACTCGGAGTCCTTGTTGAGGCCGACGAACTCGGCGGTAACCAGGGTATAGGGGACAAAGTACAAAAGCGTGGCGAAGAAGAACGACGGCGCGGCTGCCAAGCCGATAGCCGCGTTGTTGTTGATGATGTTCTTGATACCGAACACGGCGGCGACCGTCATGCCCAGCAGAGCGAACGAACCAATCGTTCCTCGTTTTTCAGAGCTCATAAGCCCTCCCAATCATCTATTAAATGTCATCTAAACCCGTCCGAGCTGCAAGTGCAAACACGGACGGTGCACCTGCTAAGGGGAATGGGGAAAAGGGAGTCAACAAAGCCATCCCCCTTAACGGCGCGAAGCAAACGTCCAGGCGGACGAATACTACTTGTTGGGGAAGGAATATCCTTCAACCGTCACGTGCAGCACCACGACGCGGGGATCCGAAGCCTCGGCGATAACACGGTAAGCCTCGTCAATTTCGATGACGGCAACGCCGCCGGCGGGAATCGTCACGGTCTCCCCCGTGCCCTCAAAGCGTTCGCGATCGTCGATATCGCTGTAGGCGCGCGTGCAGGTAAGATCGGCCTTGGAAGCCACCTCGACGGTCAGATCGCCATCGAGCGGGGCGAGCACGGCATGGTAGCGACGGTGACCGACCAAATCGGCAGTAGCCGCCTCGTGGGCGTTCACCCACCAATACACCAGCGAGTCGCCGATAGAGTACGCCACATCGTGCTGCAGGTCGGCAACACCATCGAGCGCCTGGCCGGTGCGCATCCACTTCTTGACGGACTTCATCTGAGCGTCGAAATCGGCGCGCGAGTTAAAGACATGCATGGCTTATGCCTCCTTAATGGGTGCCAGCGCCTGAGCCAGATCGGCAGACGTCAGCGGTCGCAGGGACACCTCAAAGCTGAAGCTCTCAAAACGGGTGCGATAGGAATCGAGCACCTCGGAACCCCAAGAGTTCGAGCCAAGGCCGAGCAGCTGGTCGTTGATGTTGACCGTAACCGTGTCGCCTGGGACGAGATCGTAGACATGCTTGGCGTTATCGATGGCCTCGCAGCTATAGGGCCATGCCGAGAACGAGAACGGGTTGGAAGCGGCGTCGGTCGGACGAGTCACCAACACGCCGTCACCGTGGCTGGAGCGCAGGGCGACCCAACGGGTGCCCTCGCGGTTAGCGCAATCCTGGGGCATGACATACGGCGTGAACATGTCGTCGACCGTAGTGCGGTAATGGCCGACCGGGTTGGCGCGCAGCGAGTCCGGATAGTTCTCGCCCGGGCCGTGGCCATACCACTCGACGGCACGATCGCAACCGGGGACCTCGAAGGAGATGCCGATGCGCGGGATAATGTCCGAATAGTCGCCGTAAGGCTCGCCGGAAACCTTGAGGTCGACGCGACCGCTCGGAAGCACGGTGTAGACAAGCTCGACGCGCATGCCGAACGCACGGACGGGAGGAGCAATGCGCTGGCTCACGGTAACGACGACCGCATTGCCGTCCTGCTTCCAAGAAACCTTGCGGGTGGACGTCTGCATTACATCGATGAAGTTGTCCTTCCACAGGGAGTCGTACTCCTGGGCGTGGTTGTCGACGAGCGGATGCCAAAAACCAACCTGGGGACCGGAGGCCATGACGTCGCGGCCGGATGCCTTCCACTCGCTCACGGTGCCGCTTACCTTGCTGAAGGTCAGCTCGCCATTGAGGGAGTGAATGCGAATCTCCTGCTCGGTCTCCTCGACCGTAAGCTCAGGACGAGCGGGGGCGGCGATGGCCGGCGCCGGATGGTTTGCGATGGCAAACTGGCTTGCGCCCAGTTGGAACATCGGCTTGCACCAGACGTGAGCGGCCATGGTGTAGGCGCGCACGGTCAGCAGGGTCTCGCCTACCGCGGCCTCGTGAATCACTAGCGGAAGCTGGACGGACTCACCGGGGGCAACCGCACCGGGCACGAGCGTCTTGCGGCACACTACGTCGCCGTCCACCAGGGTCTCCGCCGACAGACAGACATCCTCGAGGGTGGTGAACCAACGCTTGTTGGTGACAGTCAGCTCGCCCGCCTCGGCATCGTAGGCCATGCGAACCGGGCAGATGACCTGGCCATACTCAGTGAGGCCCGGGCTCGGCTGCTGCCAAGGGAACACCATGCCATCGATGCAGAAGTTGCTGTTGTTGGGGTAATCGCCGTTGTCGCCACCATACATATCGTAGGCAACGCCGTCCTCGGTCACAGCAGCCAGACCGTGGTCGCACCATTCCCAAATAAACTGGCCCTGGATGCAATCCCAGCGATCGAAGACCTCCTGGTACTCGGACAGGCCCCCGGGACCGTTGCCCATGGAGTGACCGTACTCGCAGTTGATGCGCGGCTTGGGGAACGGATGCTCGCCAAAGTCGTTCATCTGCGAAACACGGGAGTACATCGTGGAAATGACATCAACGGTATCGGCGTTGCGGTCCTCCTCGTAATGGACCGGACGACCATCGAGCTCGTGAGCCTTGGCATACATTGCACGGATGTTGCAGCCATAGCCGCTCTCGTTGCCCATCGACCACATAATGATGCAGGCGTGGTTGCGCTCCTGCATCACCAGGCGCTCAATACGGTCGACGTAGGCCGGCTCCCATGCCGGGTCGTCGGTGACCAGGGCGATATTGCCGATATTCTCGAAGCCGTGGCTCTCCATATCGGTCTCGGCGACCAGCATGATGCCATACTCATCGCACAGCTCGTAGAAGCGCGGGTCGTTGGCGTAGTGGGACGTGCGCACCGCGTTGATGTTGTGCTGCTTCATGAGCTCCAGGTCGCGGCGCATGCGATCGAGGCCCACGGCGCGGCCCTTGTGATCGTCGTGATCGTGGCGGTTGACGCCATGCATCTTAAAGTAAGTGCCGTTGAGGTAGATATGATTGCCCTCGACCGTCACCTCGGCAAGACCCTGGCGATGCGGAACGTACTCGCTGACCTCGTCACCGTCGTAGACCTCAAACGTAAGGTCATAGAGGAAGGGGTCCTCGGGGTTCCAGAAGTGGGCATCGGTCACGTTGCATTCGGCATGGCCGTCGACGCACTCACCCGTAGCCACCACGTTCTCGCCATCGCTGAGCGTAAACACGATGCGGGAAGCGCCCTCGGCCACCGTATCGAGCGTGATCAGAGCGGTATCGCCCTCGCGGTGCGTGCGGAACCTAAAGTCTACCAGATGCGCGGCGGGACGCTGCATAAGGTACACGTCGCGGAAGATGCCCGAGGCCCACCACATATCCTGGTCCTCGATGTAGCTGCCATCGCTGTACTGCAAGACCTTAACCGCAAAAAGGTTGTCGCCCTCGACAAGTGCGTCGGTCACGTCGAACTCGGCGGACAGGCGCGAGCCCTTGGTCATGCCGATAAACTGACCGTTGACGTACAGCTCGCCATAGCTCTCGATGCCGTCGAAGCGAATGATCTCGCGAGCGCCGGCAGGAACAGCGGGAAGGTTGACGATGCGCTGGTAGACGCCCGTGGGGTCATCGGAGGGAACAAACGGCTGATCCACCGGGAACGGGAAGCCCTCGTCGGTATAGGCAAGGTTGCCGTAGCCATCTACCTGCCACAGGTGCGGAACTTCCACGTGATCCCACTCGGGCTCGTACGTGGAGAGCTCCTCGTTGGAAACGGCAGCAGGTCCCTCAAAGAGGCGGAACTGCCACGAGCCGGACAGCTGGACAAACCCGCGCGACAGCTCGCGGCTGTACGTAGCGGCGAGATCGGCGGTCTCGTAACCCATAAAGTACGCATGGGGTGCCAGGCGGTTCCTGTGGGTGAGCGCTTGGTTTTCCCAATCGTTAATGGCGTCCATGGTGATGCTCCTTCGTCATCGTAGTGATTCTTGTGCAACCGGTTGTCCTTATCTTACGGGCGATGCAAAAAACTGTGCAACCGGTTGTCCGCTGAACGGTCGATTTGGCCGGGTTAACGGTGCAACCGGTTGTACAATCGCAACACTTATGTCACCCTGAGTATCGAAACTCAGCGCAAGACATCGTTCTTAAGCTCGTAGGCAACCTCCACGCCCGCTGATATCTCACCCACACGAGACGTATTCGATTTCGGCTTGGTTGCAAAACGACACCGGTCACCGGATATCATGAACGCTGTTCAGGCGCACTATAGTAAGCTGTATCCGCACCAGCCCGTATCAGTGACAACATCGACCACATTTTCCAGGAGACGCCATGACCCAACCAGTTCGCACCGCACCTACGCTTGCCGAGGTTGCCGCAGCTGCCGGCGTGTCGCGCTCCACGGCATCGCGCGCCCTCAACGATTCGCCCCGCATTAGCGAGGAAACCAAAAAGCGCGTCCGCGCGGCGGCCAAGGAAGTCAATTTTGTCCCCAACGCTCGTGGCCGAGCGCTCGCTGTCGGGCGCACGGAAATCATCGCCGTGCTCGTGACCGAGCCCCTGAGTGAACTCTTCAGCGACCCCACCTATAGCGAGTTTTTGAGCGGCATTACCGAGGAACTGTCGGAGTCGTCCTATCTGCCCGTTATCTTGCAGGCGTCTTCTACGCATGAGCGCAACCGCGCACGCGAGCACTTTGAGCGCCGCTCGTTCGACGCCGTGATCGACGTCTCCCCCTACAAGGGCAGCGAGCTGCTCGAGGTGCTGCGCGAGCTGGGCGTACCCACCGTGTTGTGCGGCCAGCTCGAGGGCCACCCCTATCGCGATGTGTTCTCGACGGTCTACTCCGACGACGAAGAGGGCGGACATTTTGCGGCACTCGCCATGAAGGATCGCGGGCGCAAAGATATCGTCGCCGTGTTGGGACCGCAAGACAACCCCGCTGTTGTCGACCGTCTGCGCGGCTACCGCGCCGTCTTGGGCGAAGACCTCCCAGACGCAAACGTTATCTATACCGGCTGGAACAGCGGAGACGGCTATCAGGCCATGCACCAGATCCTCGCGCGCGAGATTGCTTTCGATGGCGTGCTCTGCGGGTCGGACCGTATCGCGGCTGGCGTCATCACCGCACTCAACGAGGCAGGCCTATCCGTTCCGGCGGACGTTTCCGTCGTCGGCTTCGACGATCACGAGATTGCGACGCGCTGCGTCCCCGCGCTCACGACCGTCCGCCAGCCCCTGCGCGAAGAAGGCCACATGGCCGCCAACATTGCGCTCGACATGATCAAGGGCGCCGAGCCCACCACCTCCGTGATGCACATGCAGCTGATCCAGAGAGACTCGCTATAAGAAACTGGGACAGGCTTTCCGCCAGACAGTTGTTGCGGAAAGCCTGCCCCGTTTTGAGCGCTCATTCTGGGGCACAGTTTCCGCTAGACAGCTCAACCGGAAACTGTGCCCCATTATTTTGCTGAATTCTGGGTCGCGCTTTCCCAGAGGGCCCCCTTTGGGAAAGCGCGACCCGTTCTGGACCCAGATTCCGGGACGCACTTTCCGCGACGCCCGGTCACCCTATATACCCTCACAATCTCGGCGCATAAAAAACGAGGGAAGGCACACGTCCTTCCCTCGTTGCAAGCAATATGTAGCCGCTTGCCTACATCAGGCGCAGGCTGACGTCCTTGAGCTGGGCGCCGGAAACGGCACTCGGAGCACCCGACATAAGGTCGGAGCCACTGGCCGTCTTGGGGAACGCCATGACGTCGCGGATGGAGTCGGAACCGGTGAGCAGCATGCACACGCGGTCCAGACCCAGAGCGAAACCGCCCATCGGGGGCGCACCAAACTTGAGGGCCTCCATGAGGAAGCCAAACTGAGACTCGGCGCGCTCCTCGGTAAAGCCCAGGAGCTTGAGCATGGACATCTGCATCTCGGCGTTGTGGATACGCATACCGCCGCCGCCGGCCTCAAAGCCGTCCATGACAAAGTCGTAGGTGCACGAACCGGCTGCCAGCGGATCGGCCTCGATCTTGGCGATGTCGGTCTCGGTCGGCAGGGTAAAGGGCTGATGCTCGGCAGCATAGGCCTTGCGATCCTCGTCCCAATGGAACAGCGGGAAGTTGACGACCCACAGGAAGTCGTGACCCTCGCGCTTGATCTCGAGCGCATTGGCCATGTGGGAACGCATGCCGCCCAGGATCTCGTCGGAGAGCAGGCGCGGGCCGGCGGCGAACATCACAAGGTCGCCGGGCTCGACGTCCATGCGCTCGCGCAGAGCCGCCATCTCCTCGTCCGAGAAGAACTTGACGATGGGGCTGTTGATGGAGCCGTCCTCACGGAAGGCGATCCAAGCCAGGCCCTTGGCGCCAAACGTGGAGGCCACGCCGGCAAGCTTATCGATCTTGGCACGTGCCCAGGCGCCGGCGCCCTTGGCGTTGATGGCCTTGACGACAGAGCCCTCCTCGTTTGCGGCAGTCGCAAAGACCTTGAACTTGGAGTTGGCAAAGATGTCGGTCAGGTCGACCAGGTGCATGCCATAGCGGGTATCGGGCTTATCGGAGCCATAGGTGTCCATGGCATCCCAGTAGTTCATGCGACGCAGCGGCGTGGGCATCTCGACACCCATGCGGCCGAAAGCATCGGCAAGAACCTCCTCGAGCGCGCTCATGACATCGTTCTGGTCCACGAAGGACATCTCGATATCGACCTGGGTGAACTCGGGCTGACGGTCGGCACGCAGGTCCTCGTCGCGGAAGCACTTGGCAACCTGGTAGTAGCGCTCGACGCCACCGACCATGAGCAGCTGCTTCAGGAGCTGCGGGGACTGCGGCAGGGCGTAGAAGTTACCCGGCTGAATACGGCTGGGAACGATGAAGTCGCGAGCGCCCTCGGGCGTGGACTTGAACAAGGAGGGCGTCTCGACCTCCATGAACTCACGGTTGTGCAGCGCCTCGCGAATGGCAAAGGTAAAGTCGGAGCGCAGCTTGAGGTTGGCCATCATCTCGGGACGACGGAGGTCCAGATAGCGATAGCGCAGGCGGGTGTCCTCGCTCGTCTCGATGCCGTCCTCGATCTGGAACGGCGGGGTGACGGACGTGTTGAGCACCTCGGCGTGGTCGGTCAGGACCTCGATCTCGCCGGTCGCGAGCTTGGTGTTGGTGGTCTCCTCGCCACGGGCGCGCACGACGCCGTGGATCTTGATGGGCCACTCGGGACGCATGGTCTCGGCGATCTTAAAGGCATCGCCATCGGAGTGCTCGGGGTCGAAGGTGAGCTGCGTGATGCCCTCGCGGTCGCGAAGGTCGCAGAAGATAAGGCCGCCGTGGTCGCGGCGACGGCTCACCCAACCGGTGAGGGTGACCTCTTCGCCCACGTTCTCGAAGCGAAGCTCGCCGCAGGTACGGGTGTGCATGGAATGCTCATCGATGGGACGGGTCTGGCTCATACCAGTGATCCTCCTTTATGGATCTGTGCCGCCCCGTGTCGTTCCGGGCGGCGTCGTACAGATTTGCCCAGCCTGCGTAAACCGCGCAGCCGGACATGGCGTTCTATCTTATCGCACCCGCGTCGATGTACCACGAAAAAGTAGCTCTTGCCCAAAGACTTGACGGAGACGAAACAATTGACGCACCGCGGCACCCGCCCGCGCTATTCACGTGCGACAATATGCCCCAATAAAACAGCACTTGGAAAGGCCCGTCATGACTGCACGCCTCATTGTTATGGATATCGACTCCACGCTCATCAACCAGGAGGTCATCGACCTGTTGGGCGAGGAGGCCGGCGTGGGCGGGCAAGTTGCGCAAATCACCGAGCGCGCTATGCGCGGCGAGCTGGACTTTAAGCAGGCGCTCGAGGAGCGCGTGGGGCTGCTTGCCGGCTTGGACGAGAGTGTGTTCGAGCGCACCTTTGAGCGCGTGACGTTTACCCCCGGCGCGCTGGAGCTTGTGCGCTCGGCGCACAGCAAAGGCTGGAAGGTCGGCGTGGTAAGCGGCGGCTTTCACGAGGTCGCTGACAAGATCGTGGCCGCCGCGGGCATCGATTTTTGCCTGGCCAACCGTCTGGAAGTCGTGGACGGCAAGCTCACCGGCAAGCTGGCGGCAGACATTGTGACCAAGGAGTCCAAGCTCATCCAGCTGCTGGATTGGGCGGTTGAGTGCGGTGTCGACATGGCCCACACCGTCGCGATCGGTGACGGCGCCAACGACATCCCCATGATTCAGGCCGCGGGCACGGGCATCGCGTTTTGCGCCAAGCCCAAGACGCGCGAAGCCGCCCCGTTTGCCATCGATGAGCGCAACCTGATGCTCGCCATGGACATCATCCTGCGCGACTAGTCGATCTTTCTAACAAGAGAATCAGTCTGTCCTATAGTTTCCGAACAATTTTGTCTTAGTGTTCGGAAACATACCCTTTGAGTGCTAGACTTTGCGCCGTCGAAGGGAACATATATGGATAAGCGAGATCTTGAGCAATTGCTGAGCGATGTTGCCGACGGAGTAGTCACCCCGGCAGTCGCCCTCACGCGCCTCCAGACGGCGCCAACCGCCGATCTGGGTTTTGCGCAGCTCGATCTTTCGCGCGGGGTGCGCCAGGGAGCCGGCGAGGTTGTCTACGGCGCCGGTAAAACCGCCGAGCAGATTGCCGCCATTATCAAAGCATTACTCAATGCCGGCCAGGTGCGCATCCTGGTCACGCGCCTGGACGCCGAAAAGGCAGCCCGCGCCTCGAAGCTCCTCGGCAACGGCATCGACCTGGGATATGTCCCAGACGCACAGCTCGCCCTCGTGGGCGGCAAGCCCTCCCCTACCGGCAACGGACGCATCGTTGTCGCCTGCGCCGGTACGAGCGACCTGCCCGTCGCCGAGGAAGCCGCGTTGACGGCCGAATTCTATGGCAACGAGGTCGACCGCCTCTACGACGTAGGTGTCGCAGGCCTGCACCGCCTGCTCGCGCATGCCGAGGAACTTGCCCAGGCGCAGGTGGTCATCGCCATCGCCGGCATGGAGGGCGCCCTGGCGAGCGTTATCGGCGGTCTGGTGAGCTGTCCGGTCATCGCCGTTCCCACCAGCGTGGGCTACGGCGCAAATTTTGGAGGCGTAGCCGCGCTGCTCGCCATGCTCAACTCCTGCGCCAGCGGCGTATCGGTCGTCAATATCGATAACGGCTTTGGTGCCGCCTACCAGGCAAGTCTTATCAATCATCTGAGCGCCGGCACATCCTGCGCCCGTTAAGGAGCATTCCATGTCCAACCATCAGCACACGCTTATCATCGACGGCACTTCGGGCATCAGCGGCGATATGACCGTCGCGGCCCTGCTCGACCTGGGCGCCAGCGAGGAGCACCTGCGCGAACAGCTCGCCACGCTGCCGGTCGACGGCTTTTCGATCGCTGTAACGCGCGTAAACAAGCATGGCATCGACGCCTGCGACTTTGACGTTCAGTTGGCAGAGGGGCTCGAGAACCACGACCACGACATGGCCTGGCTCTACGGCAACGAAGCAGCTGGCGAGCACACGCATGAGCATGAGCATCACCATCATGACCATGGCGAACACGAACACGAGCACTGCCACGAGTATGACCATGAGGGCCACGGTCATGGCCACGAGGACCATCACCACGCCCACCACCATCATCACCGCTCGCTAGCCGACGTCACGGAAATTATCGAGAATTCGCAGCTAAGCGATGGCGCCAAGCGACGCGCGCTCGCCATCTTTACCGCGCTCGCCGCCGCCGAGGCCAAGGCTCACGGCAAAACGCCCGAGACCGTCATGTTCCACGAGGTGGGCGCCGTCGACTCCATCGTTGACATCTGCTCGGTCGCTATCTGCCTCGATGACCTGGGCATCGAGGATATTGTCGTCGAGTCGCTCTCCGAGGGTCACGGCACCATCCACTGTGCCCACGGCCTTATGCCCATCCCGGTGCCCGCCGTCGTCAACCTATGCCAAGCAGGCAATATCGCCCTCACGCCCGCACCGGTCGCCGGCGAGCTCGTAACGCCCACGGGCGCCGCCATCGTCGCCGCACTGCGCACGTCCGAGCACCTACCGGCCCGCTACCGCATCGAAGCCGTCGGCTACGGCGCCGGTAAGCGCCCTTACGAGGGCTGCTCCGGCACGCTCCGTTGCCTGCTTGTTCACGTGGATGCATAGCCATGGATGCCCGCAAAACCAAAAGCCGCGCCGCTATTGTCACGGCGTTTTCCGAGCTCCTTCGCGAGGAGGACTACGGCAAGATCACCGTCGGCGACATCATCGCGCGCGCTCATGTAGGCCGCGCGACATTCTACGGCCTCTTCAAGAGCAAAGATGACCTACTGTCCGAACTCGTGAGCGACATCTGCACCCACGCCCTCGACGACGATGGTACGCCGCTCGACGACCCGCTCGTGCAAGTCGAGCATATCCTCAACAACCTCTGGGAGCGCCGTCAGGGCGTTCGAGCCCTCGTAGCCGGCGCCGGCTCACGCGTCTTCGCCGACTGCTTGCGCAAGACCATCATGTCACGAGCAGCCGAAACCGTCCCCGTCGACCCCGCAGGCCCCGCCGGAACCATGGACCGAAGCTTCCTACTACACCACATAGCCTCAAGCTTCGTAGGAATGGTCCAATGGTGGGCCTGGCACAACTTCCAAGCCCCAAAAGAGGAAGTAGCCAAAGACTACCTATCAGCCATCAAGCCCCTCTTCACCTAAGTAAGAAGCTCATCCCAAAGCATCACCCCAACCCAGGCCGCCACGTATCCCAAAGTGTCACTCACGCTTCAACGCCCCCAACAGCAACAAGCCCTTCCCATCCAAATTCAGCTATATATGTTGGGTTGCTTGTTCCAACGCGACTAAGATCCCGCAGCTGGCCGCATGGGGTAACTTCCCAGCGCATTCCGCAGGACGAAAGAGCCCCCGCCGCACGAAGTGTGAACTGCACCCCAAAACTTGGACGGCTTAAATAAGAACTACGCCGCAAGGGACTGTCTCCGGAACTCCTCCGG
>CAUAEH010000019.1 GCA_958427975.1 uncultured Collinsella sp.
TGCTGCGTGAGTACGAGGCCATTCCCGTGTGGCCGGCCTCGCACTACGTGACTGAGAAGCCTAAGGTCAAAGCGGCTCTGAAATCAATCAGTGAAGAGTGCGAGAAACGTGTGGCCGAGCTCAAGGCGACTGATAAGCTGCTCGAGGCACAGCGTCTGCAGCAGCGTACCGATTATGATCTCGAGATGCTCGAGACCATGGGCTTTTGCAACGGCATCGAGAACTACTCGCGTCATCTGGATGGTCGAAAACCGGGCGAGCCGCCGTTTACCCTGATCGATTACTTTCCTAAAGATATGCTCTGCATCATCGATGAGAGCCATGTGACGGTGCCGCAGATCCGCGGCATGCACGAAGGTGACCGCTCGCGTAAGGTGACGCTGGTGGAGCATGGTTTTCGTCTGCCTTCGGCACTCGATAACCGCCCACTTCGTTTCGATGAGTTTGAGGCGAGGATCCCCCAGTTCATCTACGTCTCGGCCACGCCGGGCGACTATGAGCTGCGGGTTAGTCAGAACGACGTTGAGCAGATCATTCGTCCGACCGGCCTGCTCGATCCCAAGATTGACGTGCGGCCGGTCCGAGGCCAGATTGACGATCTTGAGGACGAGATTCGCGAGCGCGTGGCCCGCAAGGAGCGCGTGCTGGTGACCACGCTCACCAAGCGCATGGCCGAGGATCTGACCGATCACCTGCTCGACGCTGGCATTAAGGTCAACTACATGCATTCCGATACAGCGACGATGGACCGTGTCGAGATTCTGCGAACGCTGCGCGAGGGAAAGATTGATGTTCTCGTTGGCATCAACCTGCTCCGCGAGGGTCTAGACCTTCCCGAGGTCTCGCTGGTGGCAATTCTCGACGCCGACAAGGAAGGTTTCTTGCGCAATCGCCGTTCGTTGATTCAGACGATTGGCCGTGCGGCCCGTAATGCCGACGGCGAGGTCATCATGTATGCAGACGTTGTGACCGATTCGATGAAAGAAGCCATCGAGGAGACGCAGCGCCGTCGCGAGATTCAGATGGCATATAACGAAGAGCATGGCATTGTGCCCAAGACGGTCCGCAAGGCTATTAACGACATTTCGAGCTTTATTGCCGAGGCCGAAAAGACTGTGGGTTCGAAGGGGCGCTCGAGAGGCGATTCGCTGGGTCACGGTGCGTTCTATACACCCGACGAAAACGGCGAGGGCGCCGCGCCGGAGACGGTGGCAACCGAGCAGACGCTTGCCGAGCAGCTGGAAGGGCTACCGCATGACGAGCTCGTGCGGATCGTCGAGACCATGGAGGAAGACATGCGTAACGCTTCCGCCGCCATGGACTTTGAGGAGGCGGCACGTCTGCGCGATGCCGTCGTTCAGATTCGGGCGATGCTCGAGGGCGCGTCTGAGGACGAAACGATCGAGCGTTTGCGTTCGCAGGCTCGCAAGGGCTCCACTTTCGCATCGGGCAGAAAACGCCAGGGTGCACGATTCAGGAAGTAGCGAACAGGCCCCGAGTTCCCTGTGGAGCTCGGGGCTTGTGTCGTTCGGACGCGGGAGTTCGCGCACTAGAGGTCCGCTATCAGCGCCTCGGCGCAACGGATGCCGTCGGTGGCGGCGCTCATGATGCCGCCGGCATATCCGGCGCCCTCGCCGCAAGGGTAAAGGCCCGGGGTCGACACGGCGTGGCATATTCGATCGCGGGTGACGGTGACCGGGGAGCTCGAACGCGTCTCCACGCCAGTGAGGACCGCATCGGGGCGGTCATAGCCGCGCAGTTTCTTGCCGAGCAGGGGGATTCCCAAACGAAGCGATTCGACGATATGCTGCGGGAGGGCATCGTCGATCGCCGTCCAGGTCACGCCAAGTGGATAGGTTGGTTTTACCTTTCCGGGTGCCGTGCTGGCGCGCCTGGCAAGGAAATCTCCGACGAGCTGTGCCGGCGCGTTCCAGTTAGAGCCGCCCAGGCGATAGGCGGCTCGCTCGCAGGCGCGCTGGAGCTCAATGCCTGCGAGCGGATCATCGCCGGGAAGGTCGTCAGGTGTGACGTTAACGAGTAGGGCGGCATTCGCGTTGCGCCCGTCGCGGGCATTGAGGCTGGCTCCGTTGACGCACAGATGGCCCTGCTCGGAAGAAGCCGCGACAACCTGTCCGCCGGGGCACATACAAAACGAGAACACGCTGCGGCCGTTGGGGAGATGGGCGACAAGCTTGTAGGGGGCTGCTCCGAGTGCCGGGTGTCCCGCCGAAGGGCCATATTGGGCACGGTCGATGTCGCGCTGTGGATGCTCGATGCGCACACCCATGGCAAAGGTCTTTTGCGCGAGGGCAACGTCATGTTCTTTGAGAAGCTCGAATACGTCGCGGGCGGAATGGCCGCAGGCGAGAATGAGGTGCTTTGTGGCGATTGTCTCGCTTGTGGTTTCTTGGGGCGGTTGGACATCGACGCCGGTGATGGCGCCAGATTCATCGGTTCGAATATTGACGAGCTTTGTTCGATAGCGGACGGTTCCACCGAGTTGCTCGATGCGCTGAGAAATGTTGGTGACGACGGTGGGGAGGATGTCGGAGCCAATGTGCGGCTTGGCGTCCCACAGGATGTCACGAGGTGAGCCCGCTTCGACGAATGTTTCAAGAATCAGTCGATGGGCAGGATTCTTGGTTCCCGTGTTGAGCTTGCCGTCCGAGAAGGTCCCTGCGCCGCCCAGGCCAAATTGGATATTGCTTTCGGGGTCGAGGATACGCTCCCTAAGAAAGAGATCAATCGCTTGCGAGCGGCGAAGTGCGGGGTCGCCGCGCTCGATAAGCAGGGGTTTAAGGCCCGCTTCGGCAAGGGTCAGGGCGGCGAAGAGACCGGCGCAACCGGCGCCGACAACGACGGGACGCCCCTTGGGTACATTCGGGACAGGGCTGGGGAATGAAGGAGCCTCGCCGTCTACCATGCGGATGCGCGAGCGGTCGCGCTCGGCGACGCGGTCGACCACCTCCTGCTCGAGTCGAGAGCTTGTCAGCTCAACTCGAAAGCTCAAAATAAAATGGACATCTCGCTTTTTACGGGCGTCGATTGACTTGCGATGGAGCTCAATGGCTTTAATCTGGGAATCCTCGCATCGCAGGGCTCGTTTGACGGCGCGTCTACCAATAGCAAGGCAGGCGGTTTCGTCGCCGGCCTCATCGAGTGACGCGTGGACTTGGGTGATTTCGATCATCGAGGTCTCCTTAGATGCAAGAAAGAGGCCGCCCGGTGTCCCAGACGGCCCGAATGCGTTTTGATTATAGACTGCGCGGCTATAGGCTGCTTGCAGCGCGAATACCCGAGATCCAAGCCCATGCAAGGTTGAAACCGCCGCAATCGGCATCGATGTCGAGCGCCTCGCCACAGATGTAAAGTGGGGCGTCTGCCGCGTTGCTCACGCAGAGGTTGAGAGCTGAGACGCTCTCGATAGGCACGCCGCCGCGGGTGACTTGGGCCGAACGCTCCTCTGTCGTTCCCTCGACGAGCATCTTAAAGTGCTTGAGGATTGAGACCAGATGGATGGGGTCGTGCGACCCGGGGTGGCACTGTTCGAATGCGGTGCAGACAACGTGAGAGAACTGCGGGGCGAGCATGCCGTCGAGCCAGCGGGGGTCGCGGGGTGAAAAGCCGCCGAGCAACTCAACTCGCTGGTTGAGCATATCGAGCAACTCGTCTTTGGAGAGGTCGGGGAAAACGTCGAGCAGAATCGTGTCACCGCGCTGGACGCGACGGGAGAGGTTAAAGGCAGCAACGCCCGAGATGCCAAAGGTTCGGAAGAGCACTTCGCCGTCTTCGCGCCAGAGCTCCTCGTGATTGCGGGTGAGCGTCAAGCGGGCGCGGACGCGCAGGCCATCCAGTGTCTTGAGCGCAGCCTGGTTGCCGAAGACCGATGCCGACACGGGGCAGAGGACGGGGTGCTGCGGTGTGAGGGGAAGATTGAACGTCTTCGCGATGTCGGCGGGGCTGCCGCCCGTAGCGATAATTACGGCCTTTGCCTGCAGCGTCTCGTTCTTGCGAGGGGTGTCGGCGAGCGCCTTCCGAAGCGAGCGGAGTTCGGATTTTCGGTCGTCGTGCTTTTTTGCCTTGAGTGCTCGCGCGGGACGGTCTATTTGGAGTGCCCAGCCCTCGGGGGCTTTGAATGCCGAGGCGACGTTTGCTCCACAGATCAAGGTGATATCCAGGTGATTGCAAGCGTTGAGAAGCGCATCGCGCACCGATTCGGCACGAAGGGAGCGCGGATACAGCCGGCCCTCCTCGGAGGTCGTCATGATGCCCAGCGAGGAGAATAAACTGCCGAGCTCTTGCTCGGGCTGGGGACCCATGACGGATTCGACGAATGCGGGGTGGTTGTACCGTTGGAAATCAATTGATTCGTTGGAAAGGTTGCAGCGGCCGTTGCCGGTCGCAAGGAGTTTAAGGCCGCAGGCAACATCGCGCTCAACGATGCAGGTGCTTTTGCCTGCGCGTGCGGCCGTAATGGCGGCGGCGAGACCCGAGGCCCCGCCGCCGATTACCAAGACGTCATAGGAGGCGTTTGCGTTCACTTAGGCCTCGGCGGTTTCGTGCGGGGCAATGGCCTCGACGGCAGAGACGACCTGGGGCAGCATACGTGCGGGCAGTGCGGTCTCAACCTCGCCCTTATCGCAAGCCTCGGCGAGTGCCGGATTGATGGGAAGCTGCCCTAGGATCTCGAGGTTGTAACGCTCGGCGACCTCGGGGAGCTTGCTCTTGCCAAAGACCTCGATCTTCTTGCCGCAATCGGGGCACTCGATATAGCTCATGTTTTCGACGATTCCCAGAATGGGGACGTTCATCTTCTCGGCCATGTTGACCGCCTTGGCGACGATCATCGAGACCAGATCCTGCGGGCTCGTGACGATGACGATGCCATCGACGGGCAGCGACTGGAAGACGGTGAGGGCGACGTCGCCCGTTCCCGGAGGCATGTCGACCAGCAGGTAGTCGATGGGGCCCCATGAGGTTTCGCTCCAGAACTGCCTGATGGCACCTGCGATAACCGGACCGCGCCAGAGGACGGGGTCGGTTTCGTTTTGGAGCAGCAGGTTAGAGCTCATAACCTTGACGCCGTGCTCGGAGATTTCGGGCAGCATAAGGTTGCCGAGGGCATGGACGTGACGTCCGCTCATGCCGAACATCTTAGGGATAGAGGGGCCGGTAATATCGGCATCGAGGACGCCGACCTTGTGACCGTGGCGGGAAAGTTCCGTGGCGATGGCGCCGGTGACGAATGACTTGCCGACGCCGCCCTTACCGGAAAGCACGGCGATAACGCGCTTGACCTCGGACAGCGTATTCTCCTCAAATTGCGACGGCGACGTTTGCCCGCCGGCCGCCTGTGCGTGCTCGCAACCCATGTTTGACTCCTTTGTATATGTTGGGGCCGGAGCCCCGCGGTGTGACACGAGCGTCATTGTACCCTCGTTTGCGAGCGGGAGACATTCATGATGCGTGACAGGCGATCGACGGTATTCGAAAGTACGGACCGAGCGTGCAGCCTGCGGCGTCAGACAACGCAAAAGGTCTGCGAATCTTGTATTACGAACATCTGTGCGCGTCGAGTGCGCTAAACTCATCGTCAGTGTGATTTGAAGTTGTAGGAGGCAAGGAGCTTCCATGTCTGATTCTTCTATCGTTATCCGCGGCGCGCGCGAGCATAACCTGCGCGATATCGATGTTTCCATTCCGCGTGACCAGCTCGTGGTCATAACCGGTCTTTCCGGATCGGGCAAGAGCTCGCTGGCGTTCGATACCATCTATGCCGAGGGCCAGCGCCGTTACGTCGAGAGCCTTTCGAGCTATGCGCGTCAGTTTTTGGGCCAGATGGACAAGCCCGATCTGGACTCGATTGACGGCCTGTCGCCGGCTGTGTCGATCGATCAGAAAACGACGTCCAAAAACCCACGCTCGACGGTGGGCACCGTAACCGAGATTTACGACTATCTGCGTCTGCTGTTTGCTCGCGTGGGAACGCCGCACTGTCCTGAGTGCGGTCGCGTCATTGAGCGTCAGACGACCGATCAGGTCGCCGATAAGGTGCTAGCGGCGGGGGAGGGCCGTCGCGCGTTTGTGTTGGCGCCGGTGGTTCGTGGACGCAAGGGCGAATATGCCAAGCTGTTTGAGGACCTGCGTGCGGAGGGCTTTAGCCGTGTGCGCGTCGACGGCGAGGTGCGCTCGCTTGACGACCCTATCGACCTGGACAAGAAGTTCAAACACGACATTGAGGTCGTGGTCGACCGTATCGTGATTCGAGAGAACTCCCTGGGTCGCATTGCCGAGTCCGTTGAGCAGGCGACGGCACTGGCGCACGGTAACGTGAACGTGTACATGCTGCCCGACCGCGACGCTCCCGAGGGAACCGAGGGCGAGCTGCTGGAGTATTCGCTGGCACTGGCGTGCCCGGAGCACGGGCATTCCATCGACGACCTGCAGCCGCGCGATTTCTCATTCAACGCGCCCTATGGTGCATGTCCCGAGTGCGATGGCCTGGGCTTTAAAAAGACAGTCGATGCCGAGGCGCTGATTGAAGACCCCTCAAAGTCGATTGCCGACGGAGTCTTTGGCAGCCTGTTCGGCAATTCCAACTATTATCCGCAGATTTTTGCCGCGGTCTGCAAACACTTTAAGGTGAGTGCCGATACGCCATGGGAGGACCTGCCCCCGCGGGTGCGTCGTGCGTTTTTGGATGGCATGGGCGACACGAAGATTTCGGTCGACTATCAAAAGCTCGATGGGCGTCGCAGCCAGTGGGACACTAAGTTCTCGGGCGTGCGCAACATCCTGTACGAGCGCTACAACGAGACGACGAACGAGAACACCAGGGCTCGCTTGGAGAAATACATTCGCGAAGAGCCATGCTCGAGCTGTCACGGTGCTCGCCTGCGTCCCGAGATGCTTGCCGTCACCGTGGGCGGCAAGTCCATTTACGATGTCTGCTGCCTGTCGTGTCGCGAGTCGCTCGAGTTCTTTGAGGGCCTGGAGCTTACCGAGCGTCAGCAGTTTATCGGCGGGCGCATCGTCAAGGAAATCCTGGAGCGCCTGCGTTTTCTGGTCGATGTCGGACTCGACTATCTGACGCTCGATCGCGCCTCGGCGACGCTTTCCGGCGGTGAGGCCCAGCGCATTCGCCTGGCAACGCAGATCGGCGCCGGCCTCATGGGCGTTCTGTACATTCTGGACGAGCCGTCGATCGGTCTCCACCAACGCGATAACGAGCGCCTGATCAAGACGCTCGAGCGCTTGCGCGATATCGGTAATACCGTTATCGTCGTCGAGCACGACGAAGATACAATTCGCGCTGCCGACTACGTGATCGATATGGGTCCCGGTGCGGGCGTTAACGGCGGAAACGTGGTCGCCGCGGGAACGCCTGCCGATATCATGGCGTGCCCCGATTCCATGACGGGTGCCTATTTGACCGGCAAGCGGATGATCCGCGTGCCCGATGAGCGCCGCAAGCCCGGCCGCGGCTGTCTTAAGATCACGGGCGCCCGCGCTAACAACCTCAAAAACGTTACCGCCAAGATTGAGTTCGGTACGCTCACGGTCGTTACCGGTGTTTCGGGATCGGGCAAGAGCTCCCTGGTCACCGATACGATTGCGCCCGCGCTTACGAATGCCATCCATCGTTCGACGCGTCCCGTGGGGCCGTACAAGAAGATTGAGGGCATCGAGTGCATCGATAAGGTAATCGATATCGACCAGTCGCCGATCGGTCGTACGCCGCGTTCGAACCCTGCGACCTATATTGGCCTGTGGGATGATTTGCGTGCGCTATTTGCAAGCACGCCGGAGTCGAAGGCGCGCGGCTACTCGCCGGGACGTTTCTCCTTTAACGTAAGCGGCGGTCGCTGCGAGGCGTGCAAGGGCGATGGCCAGATCAAGATCGAGATGCACTTCCTTCCCGATATCTATGTCCCCTGTGAGGTATGTGGCGGCAAGCGTTATAACCGCGAGACACTCGAGGTTACCTACCGCGGCAAGACAATCTCGGACGTGCTCGACATGAGTGTCACCGAAGCACTGGCTTTCTTTGGGAATATCCCGCAGATTAAGCGCAAACTGCAGACCCTATATGACGTGGGTCTGGGCTACGTGAGCTTGGGCCAGCCCGCTACGACGCTTTCGGGCGGCGAGGCACAGCGCGTGAAGCTCGCCAAGGAGCTTCATCGTCGTCAGACAGGCAAGACGTTCTATATTTTGGACGAGCCCACAACCGGCCTTCATTTTGAGGATGTTCGCCAGCTGCTCGACGTGTTGCAGCGCCTGGTCGATGCGGGCAACACGGTTCTGGTGATCGAGCACAACCTTGATGTCATCAAGGTCGCCGACCGCCTGATCGATATGGGCCCCGAGGGCGGCAATGGCGGCGGAACCGTCGTGGTCTCAGGCACGCCCGAGCAGGTCGCGGCATGTTCGCAGAGCTACACGGGCAAGTTCTTGGCGCCGCTGCTCAAGCGTGACCGTGAGCGTCAGGCGCAGCTCGATGCGCAGTAAAGAGACGTTGTAGTACCGACGCGCCACCGATTCCTTCTGATTCGGTGGCGCTTCTGTGTGTCGAGATGGCATATGCGGCGGAATTGGCCCTATACTTAATCCTTGCGTCGCTCTGCGAGGGAAAGGATGTGCCATGGCAAAGGCTGTTAAGACGCCAAAAACCAATGCGATGCGCGAGCTGGAAAGCGCCGGCATCTCCTATGTTCTCCATACGTACGAAGACGATGGCGATGAATCGTCAGGTCTGGGCGTCGCGATTTCCGAGCAGCTTGGCGAGGAGCCCGGTCAGGGATTTAAGACCCTGGTCTGCACGACGCCGTCCAACGACCATGTCGTGTGCTGCATTCCCGTTGCCGACGAGCTCGACCTCAAGGCCGCCGCGCGCGCCGCAGGCGAAAAGTCGCTGACCATGATGCATGTCAAAGATTTGCTTGCCGCGACGGGATATGTCCGCGGCGGTTGCAGCCCGGTCGGTATGAAAAAACGCTTCCGGACGCTGATCGATGAGACATGCGTCCTTTGGGATACCATTTTTATCTCGGGTGGCAAGCGTGGCTATCAGCTTGAGCTTGCTCCCGATGACTTAGTTGCATTTTGCGGGGCGACGGTTGCCCCGATCACGAGAGAGGACTGAGCGATGCCGCAGGAAGAATCAAAGCGCGGAGCTCACTTTGCAAAAGGGTCGGCTCCTCAGGCGCCCGCGCCCGAGGCCACTTCGTTCGATAACGAGATTCGAAACGCCTGGTCCGCTGCCGCTGACCCGGGCGAGACGGCCGTGTACTTGCGTGCCGCCGGTGCCGGCACGGCGCTTCCCCGTACGGTTCTTTCTTCAGCTCGTCCCGATGAGACGGCTGTCTTTTTGGCCGCCGCTCAATCGAGCGCCAGCGTGACGCCGGTCGCCTCCGAGGCTCCTCGTGTGCCGCGTCCCGATGAGACGGCGGTGTTTTTGATGGCAGCCCAGGGAAAGAGCGTGCCGCAGAGCGCTCCTGTCGCTCGTTCCGCCAAGCCCGCGGCTCATGATGATGGCGAACCGCTTCTTTCGGATGACGAATGGTCGCCGCTTGGTTCGACCGATCCCGTCGAGGGCGTGGCCATCGACGGTGATGACGATTGGGACCCTCTGTCGTTTTCTGCCCGAACCGTCGCCGCCAAAGAAGTTGACACGGTGTTTGGCGACCATGCCATATTCGATGATGATGCCGTATCTGGTAACAACATGCTGACCAGCGATGACGCCGCGCCTGCTGATGACGCCGTTTTGGTCGACGATCCCTTTGCGATGACTGGCTCCTTTACCGTCGTGGACGATTTGCCGCCACAAGATGAGGTTCATGAGGGCTCTCAGGACGACGTAGACGATATGGGTTCGTCGGACTACTCCACGGTTGGTCGTTCTGCTGGCCTCATGACCGTGCTGACCATCGTGTCGCGCGTCACCGGGTTTATCCGCACGTGGGCCATGGCGGCCGCCATCGGCATGTCGCTGCTCTCGTCCTCCTATCAGGTTGCCAACAACCTGCCCAACATGCTCTACGAGCTCGTGATGGGCGGCATGCTCGTTACGGCGTTTTTGCCGGTGTATATGGGCGTGAGGCGTGAGCAGGGCCGCGAGGCATCGAACGAGTATGTCGGCAACCTGCTCGGTATTCTGCTTCTGGTGCTGGGCGGCATCTCGCTGCTGGGCACCGTGTTTGCTCCCGGCTTTATTTGGACGCAGTCGTTCCTTTCGGGTAATGGCGACAGCATGGATACCGCTGCGTTCATGTTCCGCTTCTTTGCTATCCAAATTCTGTTTTATGGTTTGGGCTCGGTGTTCTCGGGTGTTCTCAACGCACACCGCGACTACTTCTGGTCGACGTTTGCCCCGGTTCTCAACAATGTCATCGTCATCGCCAGCTTTATGGGCTTTGCTCCCATGTCTGCACAATTTGGCGAGCAGGCCGGTATTATCTTGATCGCAGCTGGTACGACCCTCGGCGTCTTTGTCCAGATGGCCTGTCAGATTCCCGCGCTTGGCAAGCATGGCGTGCATCCTCATATCCATATCGACTTTAAGGACCCCGCACTGCGACAGACGATCGCGCTTGGTATCCCGACGCTGCTCGCCACGGTGTGCATGTTTGTCTCGACCTCTATTACTAATGCCGCCGCGCTGGTGGTGCAGCCCGAAACCGGCCCTTCCGTTATCGCGTATGCGCGCCTGTGGTACACATTGCCCTATGCGCTGATCGCCGCCTCGCTTTCGACGGCACTCTATACCGAACTCTCTCACGATGCGCAGGAGAAGGATTACGACAGCGTTCGCGCGGGCATTTCGCGCGGTGTCGCCCAGATGCTCTTCTTCCTGATTCCGTTTGCGATGTACCTGATCGTCTTCGCCCGTCCGCTCAACATGATCTACTGCGCCGGCAAGTTCGATGAATCCGGTGTGGCGCTGGTGTCGGAGTTCCTTATCTATCTGGCACTTTCCCTGCCGCTCTACGGCGTGGTCGTGCTGATGCAGAAGAGCTTCTCGGCCCTGCTCGATATGAAACCTTATAGCCGCTATTGCCTGTACTCCGCTATCGGTCAGGCCGGTTCGGTGCTGCTGTTTGGCGTGGTATTGGGCTACGGTATGCCGGCAATTGCGCTTTCGTACGTCGTTGACTACGTGGTCTTGGTCGGATGCTCGCTGTGGTGGCTGCGCCGTCGTCTACATGGCCTTCAGGTCAAGTCTATCCTGCACGGCGGTTTCTTCGGCCTGTTGTTCGGTGGCTTGGGCGCTGCCACGGGCGCCGGCGTCATGTGGGCACTTGAGCACTTTGTCGGAATGCTTGGCAGCTCGATCCTCATTACCCTGGGCTACGTTTGTGTTGCAGGCGTCGTCTCGCTCGCCGTGACTTTTGGCCTTGCCTTCGTCTTTAAGATGCCCGAGGTCTCGGCGCTGCTTCGTCGCAAGTAGGTGCGTGTGGCAGGTCACGACAACATTCCAACACTTGCCGAGCAGGTTTCGCGCGTTCCCACGCAACCCGGCTGCTACCTTTGGAAAGATGCCAAGGGCGATGTCATCTATGTGGGCAAGGCGAAAAACCTGCGTGCCCGTATGCGTCAATACGTGACGCTGCAGGACGAGCGTCAAAAGATCCCGCTCATGATGCAGCTGGTGGCGAGCTTCGACTATATCGTGGTGGAGACCGAGCACG
Source organism: uncultured Collinsella sp. (assembly GCA_958427975.1). GTDB lineage: Bacteria > Actinomycetota > Coriobacteriia > Coriobacteriales > Coriobacteriaceae > Collinsella. The sequence continues at coordinate 11,694 of CAUAEH010000019.1, forward strand.
AGGCATTGGTGCTCGAGCGCAATCTAATTGGCCAGTACCATCCGTACTTTAACGTCGATCTCAAAGACGATAAAAGCTATCCCTTTATCGCCATTACCAAGAGCGACTTGTTTCCGGCTATTAAATACACGCGAGAGCGTCATAAACCGGGAACGCGCTATTTTGGCCCCTATACCGATAGCCGTGCGGCGCGTGAGACCATCGATACGCTACGCAAGGTCATTCCTATTTGCTCGGCATCCTGTGCGGAATGGCGCCGCTGCCGCCGCATCGTCGAATCTCATAAGGGCGAAGAAGACATCGTCAATATGATTTGCGCGCAAAACGGACGTCCCTGCTTTGACTACCATGTCGGGCGCGGGCCGGGTGCATGCGTCGGCGCGATTTCCCCTGCCGACTATGCCAAGAACGTCAAGCGTGTCGAGCGTTTCTTGTCGGGCCATCGCAAGGACGTCGTCGACGAGCTTACGTCCGAGATGACGGAGGCAGCCGAGACGCTCGATTTTGAACGTGCGGCGCGCGTCAAGCGTCGTCTGGAAGTCATTAGGGGCCTGGACGATCGCCAACAGGTCGTTTTTCCATCGAGCGTCGATATCGACGTCATCGGCTTCTATCGCGAAGAGACTATCTCTGCCGCCTGTGTCTTTGTCGTTCGCGAGGGCCGAACGGTTCGAACTTGTGAGTTCATCCTCGATAAAGGCCTGGATGTCGACGAGGAAGAGCTTCAATCGGGCTTTCTTAAGCGCTATTACGACGAGACGGCCGATATTCCAGCCGAGATCAATCTCTCTGTCGAGCTTGAGGATGCCGAAGCGTTGGGGGAGTGGCTTGCGGGCAAGCGCGAACGCTCTTGCCATCTCCATAGGCCGCAGCGCGGCGAAAAGCACCGCCTGCTCGATATGGCTTCCAAAAATGCGCGCCATGCCCTCATGCGCTACATGATGCGCACGGGGTATGCTGACGATCGCACCAATCAGGCACTCCTGGAGCTCGAAAGCGCGCTGGCGCTGCCTGCGCCGCCGTTACGCATCGAGTGCTTCGATATCTCGACGTTGCACGGCACTTTTACCGTCGCTTCGATGGTGGTGTTTACCAACGGCCGTGCCGACAAGGGCCAGTATCGTCGCTTTAAAATTCAGGCCGAATTGGACGAGGCGAACGACTTCGTATCGATGTCCGAGGTTCTGGGGCGTCGCTATGCTCCCGAGCGCATGGCGGACGAGCGCTTTGGCTCGCGCCCCGATTTGCTCGTTGTCGATGGCGGCAAGCCGCAATTGACCGCTGCAATTAAGCAACTTGAGGCGCTTGGCCTCGATATACCAGTTTGTGGCTTGGCAAAGGCCGATGAGGAGGTTTTCGTGCCGTGGGACGAGACTCCCGTCGTGCTGCCGACCGGCTCCGCTTCGCTTTATCTGATCAAGCAGGTTCGCGATGAATCCCACCGATTTGCGATTACGTTCCACCGCGAGTTGCGCGATAAGGCTATGACGGTTTCGGTGCTTGACGACGTTCCGGGCGTGGGACCCACTAGAAAACGTGCCATCATGCGCCATTTTGGCTCGATGAAGCGCTTGCGCGCGGCAAGCGAGCAGGAGATTGCGGAAGTTCGAGGCGTTCCGGCCGATGTCGCCAAAGCGGTCCACGAGGCACTTGTCGCATGGAATGCCGAGCGCGCCCAGGCATCGGCCAGCCGTTCCGAAAACTAAACGCGCTTCTAAACAACTGGTATACATGATTTGCCGATTTTCAATCATTTATTTCGCGGCGATTACCTACTGATTTCGGGTTTTATTAACGCTAAAACGTTTGACTAGCCATGGTGAATAACCCTGCTATCCTGCGGGTTGACGAAGACTGATATCTCACCTCGTCGATACATACTGTCTGGCGAATCGTTTGTCAATGAATTCGGTGAACGGTAGTAAATACCGTTCAAGCGTATGTATGTATCGGTCACCGAGCGCGGCACCTCAGTTGGGTTCGTCGGTAGGTAAGGTATATATCGTCCGCAAGTTGCGCGGGGGCAAGTCTAGATGCTCCCGGGTAAGATTCTCTATTGATAGGAGAAGACATGGCCATCATCAACAAGGGTATGTCCAGGCGTTCGTTCCTCGGCCTCACCGGCAGCGTCGCTGCTGTCGCAGGGCTTGGTCTCACCGGCTGCGGTGGCAGCTCCAACGACGAGGGTTCCGCTTCCGGTTCCACCGATTCCGCCAACCGTGGCGGCGGCGTGATCACTGCTGGTTCCGCTTACGCTCCGTCCAGCTTCGACCCCGCCAGCACCGGCTCCGCTGTGGGCCTGGGTGCTAACTGGCACGTCATCGAGGGCCTCTACGGCATCGATTACCACGACTACAGCACCTTCAACGAGCTCGCCACCGACGATCCCAAGTCCGTGGACGACACTACCTTCGAGGTCACCATCCGCAAGGGCGCCAAGTTCTCCGATGGTACCGAGGTCACCGCTGACGACGTCGTTGCCTCCTACACCGCTTGCGCCGCTTCTGCTACCTATGCTCCGTTCTTCCAGCCCTTCGAGTCCATCGAGGCCAAGGACGCCAGCACTGTAACGGTCAAGACCAAGGTCCCCAACTTCTCCCTGCTCAAGGATCGTCTGGCCATCATCCGCGTTACCCCGGCTACCCAGGCCGAGGAGGATCGCGCCAAGCAGCCGATCGGTTCGGGCCCCTGGATGTACGACTCTATCTCCGATACCGAGATCACCCTGGTTCCCAACCCCGAGTACAACGGTGAGTATGCTGCCGAGGATAAGAAGATCCAGTACAGCATCCTGACCGACCCCACCGCTCGCGTTACCGCTCAGCAGGAGGGCTCCACGCTCGTTATGGAGCTCGTCACCGCTGACGCCGTCGACCAGCTCGAGAGCGCTGGCTGCAAGATCGATAACGTTCAGGGTTTCGGCACCCGCTTCATCATGTTCAACGTCGCCAAGGAGCCTTGGAACAACGTCAAGGTCCGTCAGGCCGTCATGTACGCGCTCGACACCGAGAAGATGATCACCAACACCTTCGCCGGCCTTGCCACCGCTGCCAGCTGCTACCTGCCCAAGAGCTTCACCAACTATCATGAGGCTTCCACGGTGTACAAGACTGACGCCAAGAAGGCCAAGAAGCTCATTGAGGAGTCTGGCATCACCCCGGGCGCCATCACCCTGCGCACTACCGACAACGAGCAGATCAAGGGCATGGCCGCTCAGGTCAAGAACGACCTCGACGCTCTCGGCTTCGATGTGACCATCCAGACCGATACCTCGCCGGCCACCTACGCTGCCATCGACGGCGGCGAGGCCTACGATATCCTTCTCGCTCCTGGCGATCCGTCCTGCTTCGGCGCCGACCCCGACCTGCTGCTCAACTGGTGGTACGGCGACAACGTCTGGATGCAGACCCGTTGCCCGTGGAAGGACTCCGCTGAGTGGGAGAAGCTCCACGGTCTCATGGACGAGGCTCTTGCCGCCGAGGGCGACGAGCAGCAGAAGAAGTGGAACGAGTGCTTCGACATCATCGCCGACAACGCTGTTCTGTACCCCGTTGTCCACGTCAAGACCGTTTCCGCTTCCTGGGACGATCCGTCCACCGCGCCCAACGGCGAGGCCCTCGATGGCTTCAAGGGCATCGGCACGACGAGCATGTCCTTCAGGGGCGTCGCGACCGTCAAGGCCTAAGACTCGCTTGAGTCATATGTGGGGCGTCGGTCGTAAGGCAACGTCCTCATAGTTGAAACAAAGACCCGGGCGACCTCGATGTCGCTCGGGTCTTGTAATGAGTATCCATACTCATATACCAGTTGGTCCTACCGACAAAAGAAAGGGGAGAGAACGTGAACAACTTTCTACGTTTGATTGGAAGGCGTCTCGTGGCGCTGCCGATCATGGCATTGGGCGTCACCGTCCTGGTGTTCTTCCTTATGTCGTTCTCCAAGACCGACCCCGCCTATACGGCGTTGGGTGACGGTGCCTCGCCCGAGGCGGTTGCCGAGTACCATGAGAAGTATGGTCTGGACGACCCCTGGCCCGTGCGCTACGTGCGCTACATGGGCGATTTGATCCATGGTGACATGGGCACCTATGGTGCTGCTCGCAACTCCGTTGCCAAGCGCATCTCCACGGCCCTGCCCGTCACGATGCAGCTGACCTTTATCGGTCTTGCCATCGGTGCGGTCGTCTCGTTTTTACTCGGCGTCATCGCGGCACTGTATCGCGATAAATGGCCGGACCAAGTGATCCGCGTCTTTTCCATCGCCGGCCTGGCAACCCCGTCGTTCTGGCTTGCCGTTCTGTTGATTCTGCTGTTCTCTTCCTACCTTAAGGTGCTCCCGGCGTCCGGTGCTCTGCCTCACTTCACCACCAACCCGGCTGGCTATCTGGGACGTATGATCATGCCCGCTATCGCTCTGGCATTTCCGCTGACGGGTCAGATGACTCGTATCGTGCGTACCGCCATGGTCGAGGAGCTCGACAAGGACTACGTCCGCATGGCCCGTGGCGCCGGCGTTCCCGAGAAGGTCGTCGTCGGCATCAACGTTCTTCGCAACGCGCTGATCACCCCGGTCACCACCCTCGGTCTTAAGATCGGTTACCTTATGGGCGGCGCCGTCGTCATCGAGGTCATCTTCAACCTCCCCGGCATGGGTACTGCGATTCTGCAGGGCGTTCAGGGCAACGAGGCGAACCTGGTTCAGGGCGTCGTCATCGTCGTTGCTCTTGCCTTCATCATCATCAACATCGTGGTTGACATGCTCTACCTGCTCATCAACCCGCGCATCAGGACGGTGTAGATTATGGTAAAGATTCGAGAGAAGCAAACCGAGCAGCTCGAGAAAGCTGCCTCCAAGGGGCTCAAGCTCGGTGGCTGGAAGAAGATGACGCTGTCTTCTAAGATTGCCGCCGTCGTGCTGGTGCTGGTCGCCCTGACCGCGATTCTGGCGCCCCTTCTTGCCCCCTATAGCCCGGTCGAGATCTTTACGGCTCGCCAGGCTCCCGGCAACGGATTTATCTTCGGTACCGACGATAAGGGTCGCGACATCCTATCGCGTATGCTTTACGGTGGCCGTTACTCGCTGATCATCGGCTTTGGCGCCACTGCCATGGCTCTGGTCTGCGGCTCGGTCGTGGGCGCCCTCGCGGCGGTTTCGCGCAAGTCCGTTTCCGAGGCGATCATGCGCATCCTGGACATCATCATGTCCATCCCGGGCATCGCCCTCGCGGCCGTCTTCGTCTCCATCCTGGGCAACTCCGTGCCGTCGATCATCTTCGCCATCGGCTTTATGTATACTCCGCAGATTGCTCGTATCGTGCGCGCCAACATCGTGTCCGAGTACGGCGAGGACTATGTCCGCGCGGTCATCGTTTCCGGTGCCAAGGCTCCGTGGATTTTGATCAAGCATGTTCTGCGTAACTGCATCGCCCCGATCATGGTCTTCACCGTTACCCTGGTCGCCGACGCCATCATCTTCGAGGCCTCGCTGACCTTTATCGGCGCTGGTATCCAGGAGCCCACCGCTACCTGGGGCAACATCCTCGCCGACGCCCGCGGCGGCGTGCTCGCTGGCCGTTGGTGGCAGGCGCTGTTCCCGGGCCTGGCCATCATGATCACCTGCCTGGCGCTCAACATCCTCTCCGAGGGCATTACTGACGCCATGGCCGCTGCTCCCTCCGCCGCCCTGGATCCGACTGACTCCTCCAAGCGCCGCGAGGCCGACCTGCTGGTCTCCGACCCCGTTCGCGCTTACAAGGAGCAGGCTCAGTCCCTGTCCGCCCGTCTTGGCGCCCTGCGTGATGTCGAACTCAAGCGTAACGACCGCCATGTGCCCGATGAGTCCGTTGAGCCGATCCTTTCGGTCCGTGATTTCTGCATCCAGTTTGAGCACCACGGTGACATCAACGTCGTCGACCACGTTAGCTTTGACGTCCGTCCCGGCCAGACCATGGGCCTGGTAGGCGAGTCCGGCTGCGGTAAGTCCATCACCACGCTGGCCATCATGGGCCTGACCGACGATGACGAGCACCTTTCCGGTGAGGTTCTCTGGGAGGGTCGCGACCTGCTCAAGATGAGCAAGAAAGAGTGGTTCGGCCTGCGCGGTACCGATATCGCCATGGTCTATCAGGATGCCCTGTCCTCGCTCAACCCCTCCATGCTCATTTCCGCCCAGATGAAGCAGCTCACCAAGCGTGGCGGCACCCGTAGCGCCGAGGAGCTCCTGGAGCTCGTGGGCCTCGACCCCAAGCGTACGCTCGAGAGCTATCCGCATGAGCTTTCCGGTGGTCAGCGTCAGCGCGTTCTGATTGCTATGGCCCTTACCCGCGACCCCAAGCTGGTCATCTGCGACGAGCCCACGACCGCTCTGGACGTTACCGTCCAGAAGCAGGTCATCAAGCTGCTTAACGACCTTCAGGCCAAGCTCGGCTTTGCCATGATCTTCGTTTCGCACGACCTGGCACTGGTCGCCGAGGTCGCTCATAACATCACGGTTATGTACGCCGGCCAGGTTATCGAGCAGGCGCCCACCAAGGAGCTGCTCACCAACCCGATCCACGAGTACACCCGCGGCCTTCTGGGTTCCGTCCTGTCCATCGAGAGCGGTTCGGGCCGCCTGCACCAGGTGCCCGGCGCCGTTCCGAGCCCGCGCGATTTCCCCAAGGGCGATCGCTTCGCGCCCCGCTCGAGCCATCCGCGCATTGGCCTGGACACCCGTCCGGTCTTCAAGCGCGTGCCCGGCACCGAGCACTTCTATTCCGAGCTCCCCGACGAGGTGCTCAAGGCAAATGGTTTGACCCCTCACGCGGAGGTGATGTAGATGAGCGAGACCGCAGTCAACGGCGTCGAGCCGATCATCTTCCTTGATGACGTCCACGTCACCTTTAGGACCCGTACCGGCTCGATTCTGCACCCCAACCTGGTTCATGCCGTCCAGGGTGTAACGATTAAGCTCATGCCCGGACAGACCATCGGCATCGTCGGCGAGTCCGGTTGCGGAAAGTCCACCACCGCCAACGTCATGTGCGGCCTGCAGGCCCCCACGAGCGGCAAGGTCTACTTTAAGGGCAAGGACGTTACCAAACGTACCGCTGAGGACCGTCGCCACATGGGTCGCGTCATCTCGGTCGTGTTCCAGAACCCGGCCACGGCGCTCAACCCCCGCATGGTCGTTCGCGAGCAACTGCTCGACCCCATGCGCGTCCACAACCTGGGTACCGAGGCCGAGCAGGAGAAGCGCGTCAAGGAGCTCTTGGAGCTCACTGGTCTGCCCAGCTCCGCCGCCGAGGTTCTTCCCGGCCAGCTTTCGGGCGGCCAGCGCCAGCGCGTCGCAATTGCCCGTGCCCTGTCGCTGAACCCCGATGCCATCATCGCCGACGAGCCCACCTCGGCTCTGGACGTTTCGGTCCGCGCGCAGATTCTGAACCTGCTGACCGACCTTAAGAAGGAGCTCGGCCTGGCCATGGTGTTCATCAGCCATGACATCCAGACGGTCCGCTATATCTCTGACGACATCATCGTTATGAATGGCGGCAAGATCGTCGAGCAGGGCGAGGCCAAGCAGGTCTTCCAGCACCCTCAGGACCCCTACACCAAGATGCTGCTTGGCGCTGCGCCGTCGCTGCTGCATCCCAAGCTCGGCGAGTAGCCTCGCTTTCCCTCCCGTGCGCCCGGTTCCCTTACCGGGCGCACCTCCGTTGCGATTTCGAAAGGCTGGGTTCACGAGCCATGCCAAGTGCTCAGGAGCTACAACAGCAATTTGGTGAATATCGAGGCGCTATGCCCCGTCCATCGGATTTCGATCTCTTTTGGAAGGACCGCATGGCCGAGGCCGACGCCGTCGAGCTCGACTACGCGATTGAGGCGGCTTCGGTTGCGGATTCCGCGACCTGTCGGTTTTTCGACCTCTGGTTTACCGGCATGTGTGGTGCACGCCTGCATGCCAAGTATCTCAAGCCGGTCTCGGAGGAGCCCGTGCCGCTGGTGCTTCAGTTCCATGGATATCCGGGTGCGAGCCGCAGCTGGTTTGAGCAGGCGTCGTTTGCTGGCATGGGCATGGCGCTCATTGCTCTCGATTGTCCTGGCCAAGGAGGCCCCTCCGAGGACATTGGTGGATTTGCGGGCACGACGGTCGCGGGCCATATCGTCGCCGGTATCGACGGCGATCCGGCCAACCTCTACTATGTCCGCCTGCATCAGGATATCCGCATTCTGTGCCGTATCGTTCGCGAGCTCGAGGGCATCGATCTTACCCGCGTGTATGTAAACGGCGCATCGCAGGGCGGCGGTTTGGGTATTGCGACCTGCGCGCTCAATAGCGATTTAGTTGATCGCGCGGCTATCCTCTATCCCTTCTTATCGGACTTCCGCCTGGTTTGGGATCTGGACGCCGACGATATTGCCTACGAGGGCCTGCGCTATTGGTCGCGTTGGTTTGACGAGGACTCGACTCGTATCGAGGAAGCCTATGCCAAGCTGGCGTACTTCGATTCCAAGAATTTTGCCCCCATGGTCAAGTGCCCCGTGCTGTTTGGCACGGGCACGGCCGATATCGTCTGTCCGCCGGCAACGCAGTTTGCGGTGTACAACAACCTGTCCTGTGACAAGCGTCATGAGTTCTTTGAAGGCTTTGGCCACGAGGAGATTCAGGATTTTGACGATCTGATCATTCCGTTTTTCTGTGAGGAAGGGGAGGCTCATGTCTAAGTGCGAGAGCAATGTTGACGAGCTGATCGTCCCCGGGCTCGCGGGGATTGCTGGGACGGTTTCGTCAAGGCTCTTCGATTTCCGGGATTGGCGCGGCGATGCTTCGGCGGATGTTTCCGAATTAGAGACAGCCGCTTCGGACCTTGAGGTTTGCGGGCTGACTGTTACGGCGATTGATTTCGCCAATCCGTGCGCGCGCTACTCCGAGGTTTCCTTTGAGCTCGGCGGGTATGTCGTGCACGGCCGTTTGATTGAGCCCTCAGGCCGCGCCCGAGCATCCGAGCTTGTTCCGCTCTGTCTGATGTTTCACGACATCGATCGACCCGTGCGTGGATGGCATCACATGACGAGGTTTGCCGCCATGGGATATGCCGTGCTTGCACTAGACGACGTTGTTGCTGGTGCGGACGACCTGCAGTGGGGGATTGTTTCGCCCGCTTTTGTCGGGCGCGTCCGTTGGGGCTGCGCGTTGGCGAAGGTTGCGCGCAATCTTGATGGCATGGACCCCGACCGCATCTTTGCATGGGGCGAGGGCCTTGGCGGCGGAGTCGCGCTGGCGGTTTCTGCTTTGGATGAGCAGGGCCTCGCCTGCACGGCGGTCGCCAATCCGATTCCCGGTGGCCTCGAGGCGCTGTCGTCTCAGGTGCGCGGCTCGGTGCTCATGGGCACTTCGCTCATGGATACCGTGAGCGACCCCAAGGGTCAGTTTGCCGTGTTTAACGGTCTTGAGTGTGACCGGAGGCATATCATCTATGCCAAATACGCTCACGAGCGCATCAATGCGTTCGAAAACGAAGTCGTCGACTTCTTTAACCAAACGTTCTACCCGTGTTCTTTGGCCTAGACGGCCTGGACACTGCCAACAAGAGTGGGTGGCATAGGGTCGCCCGCCAGACAACTAAGGAGATTCTTGTGGCAACTCAGAAAATCACCGGCGTTATCCCTCCCGTCGTTGTTCCCGATACCGAAGACCACCAGCTCGACGTTGCCTCCTTTGAGCGCAGCATCAACCGCATGATCGATGCCGGCGTCGATGGCCTGTTCTTCCTGGGCTCCTCGGGCGAGGTCGTCTTCTCCACCGACGAGCGTCGTCGCCAGATTGTCGCCGAGGCTGTGCGCATCGTCGATCACCGCGTTCCCGTTCTGGTCGGCATCATCGACACCGAGACCGAGCGCATGATCGAGCACGGCAAGGTCGCCCAGGAGCTGGGCGCCGATGCCCTCGTCGCCACCTGCCCGTTCTATGCCCTGCAGGGCATGACCGAGGTCGAGGAGCACTTCCGCATCCTGCACGAGGAACTCGACCTGCCCATCTTCGCTTACGACATCCCCGTGTGCGTCCACACCAAGCTTCCCTGGAAGCTCCTTGCCAAGCTCGGCGCCGAGGGCGTCCTGGCCGGCGTCAAGGATTCCTCGGGCGATGACATCTCGTTCCGCTACCTCGTTCAGGAGAATGAGAAGAACGGCCATCCGATGAGCATCCTCACCGGTCACGAGGTTGTTGTCGATGGCGCCTACCTCGGTGGCGCCGACGGTTCCGTCCCGGGTCTCGCCAACGTTGAGCCCGAGGGCTACGTGCGCCAGTGGAAGGCCGCTCAGGCCGGTGACTGGGCTACCGTCAAGGCCGAGCAGGATCGCCTCAATGAGATTTCGCACATCTGGGATGTCACCTCGGGCGTCCAGGGCTATGCCGGTGGCGTCGGCGCCTTCAAGACCGCTATGAACCTCATGGGCATCTTCGACAGCCCGACCATGCCGCGCCCGGTGAAGGCCATGACCGGCGAGAACGTCGAGGCGATTAAGAAGGTCCTCCAGGACAACGGTCTCCTGTAAAGCTTCCCCAGGCACCCGATCTTGGGGCTCAAGTGGTCGGGCGTGACCCATTAGGTCAACGCCCGACCACTTTCACCCCAACCTCGGGCACCTGGAAAACCTTTACCGCGCTGTGACGGCTAGCCTGACGGCGCATTTCCTGTAGTTGTTTTTATCTCCTAAGGAGAACGACATGGAGAACAAGTACGTCTGCTCTGTCGATATCGGCGGAACTAAGATCGCGACCGCCATTATGGAGTACCCGGCTGACGGCAGCGTGCCCCATCCCGTTTTTGAGGCCGAGGTTCCTACCGAGGCCCAGGAGGGCGGCGAGGCCGTCTTCCAGCGTATCGAGGCGTCCATCAAGGCCGCTCTTGAGGCGAATCCCGATGTCGAGGTCCTCGGTGTCGGTATCGGTGCCGCAGGCGTCGTCGATCCCAAGACGGGCGCCATCGCGTATGCCAACGAGATCATGCCCGGCTGGTCCGGCGTTCAGTTGGGGCCGCGTCTGCGCGAAGACCTTGGTCTTCCCGTTGCCGTGGTGGGCGACGTGCAGGCTCATGCTCTGGGCGAGGCCCACTGGGGCGTCGGCAAGGGCAAGTTCTCCGTCTTGTGTCTGGGCATCGGTACGGGCATCGGCGGCGCATATGTCGAGAACGGCCGCGTGATGCAGGGCTTCCATGGTGCTGCCGGTCATATGGGCCACATCGAGTGCTCGGCTGCCGCTGGCATTCCCTGCGCCTGCGGACGTTCTGGTCATCTTGAGTCGGTTGCTTCGGGCACTTCCATTGGTCGTATGTACGATGAGCGCTTCGGTCGCGTCGACCCCAGCCGTCCTTCGGTCGGTCGCGACGTGAACGACCTGTGCCGTGCGGGCGACGCAAAGGCGACCGAGGTCATCCATGACGCCGGCTTTGCGCTGGGTGCCAGCTTGGGCTCGCTCGCTAACATTCTGGACCCTGAGGTCATCGTGCTTTCGGGCGGCGTGATTCACCAAGGTCCCGATTGGCGTTCGCAGACGTGGAAGGATTCGGTGCACGAGGGCTATGCCAGCCAGGCGCTCGATCCGCTTCAGGACACGCCGATCCTTATCGGTTCTCTGGAGGGTGATGCTCCACTCATCGGTGCCGCCGAACACCTTCTTGCATCGTTGAAGTAAACATAACTACCAAGTGCGCCTTCTGAGGTGCCGCAGATTGACGTGAAAGAGGAGCGAAGCGTACTTCGGTACGTGAGCGACGGTTTGAACGTCAAGGTGCGGTGTCTCAGAAGGCTGTTTTTAGAAAGGTTGAGTCGAACATGACCGTCGATCCTTTGATTCAATCCCTGAAGGGCAAGCTCGTCGTGAGCGTTCAGGCGTATATGGGCGAGCCGCTTCGTACGCCCGAGACCATGGCTCAAATGTCTCGCGCTTGCGAGCTCGGCGGTGCCGCCGCCATTCGCTGCCAGGGCCTTGCCGACATTGCCGCCATTAAGGGTCGCTGTGAGGTTCCTGTTATCGGCCTGTGGAAGGATGGGCACGAGGGCGTTTACATCACGCCGACGCTGCGCCACGCTCGCGCCTGCGTTGCTGCGGGTGCCGATATCGTGGCGATTGACGCCACCGATCGCCCACGTCCCGATGGCAAGTCGGTCGAGGATACCTTCCGCCCGCTGCACGAGGAGGGCGTGCTCCTGATGGCCGACTGTGCCACCATCGAGGATATTCGTCGTGCTGTCGACATGGGCTTCGACCTGGTGTCCACCACGCTTTCTCATGGTGTTGCCGCTATCGACTGCACCATGGCCGATGGCCCCGATCTGCCGCTGCTGCGTCAGGCGACCGAGGAATTCCCCGGTCTTCCCATCATCTGCGAGGGCCGCGTGCACACGCCCGAGGAGGCCCGCGCCGCGATTGATGCGGGCGCCTGGGCCGTTGTCGTCGGCACCGCCATCACGCACCCCACGAGTATTACAAGTTGGTTCAAGGCTGCGCTTGAGGCGTAAGACAGGCCTCGTATCCGCTTGGGGCGGTATACTCAATAAAGGCAATTGATCGCGCGGGATCCGCTGGCCGGGTCCCGCGCTTGTTTTAGGAGGCACACATGCAAAAGGGAGATGCCATGGATGCGGCGGAGCGCTCGGAGCGCATCCCCGATATCGTCATCATCACCGGAATGTCCGGATCGGGCCGAACGCAGGCCATGCATGTGTTCGAGGACATGGGCTATTTTTGCATCGACAACTTGCCTCCGCGTCTGATCGCCCAGCTTGCCGAACTCGTCGGCATCAATACGGGCGTGGGCAGGCATCTTGCCGTCACCTGCGACCTGCGCAGCCAGGGCTTGTTCGATGAGCTGCTCGATGCCGTTGCCGCGCTCGAGGAGCGCGAGATGAGCTGTGACATCGTGTTTCTCGAGGCCTCTGACGAGGTGCTGATCCGTCGTTATAGCGAAAACCGCCGCCGCCATCCCATTGCCAAGCCGGGGGAGACTACGGCCGATGCGATTCAGCGCGAGCGCCTTCAGCTGCAGGGCGTTCGCGACCGAGCTGACATGATTATCGATACGAGCCGCTTGCGCACTTCTGCTCTGCGCAATAAATTGCGCATGGCGTTCTCCGAGCTGTCCGACCAGCAGCTCATGGACGTTCACGTGTTCTCGTTTGGCTTTAAGCACGGCATGCCCGTCGAGGCGGACATTATGATCGACGTCCGCTTCCTGCCCAATCCGTTCTACGATCCCGAGATGCGCACCATGACCGGTCTCGATAAAAAGGTCTCCGATTTTGTTTTGGACCATCCCAAGACCCAGGAGTTCTGGAAGGCCTGGACGCAGCTGCTCGATACGGTGATGCCGGGCTATATCGCGGAGGGCAAGCCGCAGCTTTCTATCGCCATCGGCTGTACGGGCGGTCAACACCGCAGCGTTGCCATCGCCGAGGCCACGGCACGTTATTTGGAAGGCGCCCAATATCACGTGAGCATTTCCCATCGCGACCTGTCGCGCGCCAACACGAAAGCATAGGCCTGCATGTCGTTTACCGCCGAGGTGCGTGACGAGCTCGCGCGCTGCGAACCCGAATGTGAATACTGCGATTTGTCGACGCTTGCCGCCCTGACGCGTGTGAGCGGTACACTTTCGCTGGCCGGCTCCGGGCGGTATCGTTTGACGGTCGCGACCGAGACGGGTGCCGTCGCGCGCACGATGATCACACTGACGCATCGCATCCTTAAGCTCAAAACGGAATTCACCGTTCGTAAATCGGTCTTGCATAAGGTCCGTAACTATCTCATTACCCTGCCCGATCAGCCCGACCTGGACAAGGCTCTGGTGCTGCTGGGCATTCTCGACCGCAGGGGAGGGCTCGTCGCTGGTGTTCCCCGGCACATCGTTGCCCGTCCCTGCTGCAGGCTTGCCTACATCCGCGGCGCGCTCATCGCCGGCGGTTTCGTGGCCGATCCCCGCGGCGACTTTCATTTGGAGATCGCGGTGCAGGGCGAGCAGTATGCTCGGGGACTTTGCGATCTATTGGAGCAGATTGGGGTCCATGCGCGCGTTAACGCGCGGCGCGGATCCTTTGCTGTCTACATTAAGAGCGCCGAGGAGATCGAGCAGCTCCTAAAGCTGATTGGTGCCAAGCGCAGCGTTGCCGAGATTGAGGAGGCGCGCGCGGTCAAATTGGTTAAGAACGACGTAAACCGTCGCGTGAATGCCGAACTGGCCAATCAGACCAGAAGTGCGGGTGCCGCCCAGCATCAGCTTGCGTTGATCGATGAGCTCGAACAGCGGGGTTTGCGCGACACGCTTCCGGACGCCTTGGCAGTCTTTTGCGACCTGCGCGAGCGCTATCCCGATCTGTCGCTGCGCGATCTGGGCGAGATGGCTGACCCTCCCTTGTCGAAGTCTGCCCTGTACCATCGCGTTTTGAGGCTTGAAAAGCTCATTGAAGCAAACAAGTAGTTTGAAGTATCGACTTATATACGGATTTAGCTGCTATTTTATTCTTTAAAACGTTTTAACGTAAATTTGATTTTCAATTTCGAGCATTCTCGTGAAATTCAAGTCAAAAAAAAGGTATATTAGGCGAGTGGTTAGTTTGTGGGCCTCAACGGCGGGCGCTGTAGCTCGCGGGGGCCTTACGAAAGGAGACACAATGGCAGTAAAGGTTGCTATTAACGGCTTCGGTCGCATCGGTCGTCTGGCTTTCCGTCAGATGTTCGGTCATGAGGGCTCCGAGATCGTCGCTATCAACGACCTCACCTCTCCCGATATGCTCGCTTACCTGCTGAAGTACGACTCCACGCAGGGCAACTACGCTCGCGATCACGAGGTCGTTGCTGGCGAGGATTCCATCACCGTTGACGGCAAGGAGATCAAGATCTACAAGGAGGCCGACGCCAACAACCTGCCTTGGGGCGACCTCGACGTCGACGTCGTTCTCGAGTGCACCGGCTTCTACACCAGCAAGGCTAAGGCTCAGGCCCACATCAACGCTGGCGCCAAGAAGGTCGTCATCTCCGCTCCGGCCGGCAGCGATCTGCCCACCATCGTGTACAACGTCAACCATGAGACGCTGACCGCTGAGGACAACATCATCTCCGCTGCTTCCTGCACCACCAACTGCCTTGCGCCGATGGCCAAGGGTCTCAACGACTTCGCTCCCATCGTGTCCGGCATCATGACCACCATCCACGCCTTCACCGGCGACCAGATGCCGCTCGACGGCCCGCAGCGCAAGGGCAACTTCCGTCGCTCCCGCGCCTGCTCCGAGAACATCGTCCCGAACACCACGGGCGCTGCCAAGGCCATCGGCCTGGTTCTCCCCGAGCTCAACGGCAAGCTCATCGGTGCCGCCCAGCGCGTCCCGACGCCGACCGGCTCGCTGACCAACCTCTACGCCGTCGTTGACAAGAAGGTCACCGTCGACGAGGTCAACGCTGCCATGAAGGCCTACGCCGAGACCATCCCCGATACCTTCGCCTACAACGAGGACCAGATCGTCTCCCGCGACATCGTCGGCGAGACCCACGGCTCCATCTTCGACGCCACGCAGACCATGTGCTCTGACCTCGGCAACGGCCAGACCCTCGTTCAGGTCACCTCTTGGTACGACAACGAGAACTCCTACACCTCTCAGATGGTCCGCACCATCAAGTACTTCGAGAAGTTCGTTGCTTAATTTAGCTTTTAGCGAATAGCTCGTTGAGCGTCTAAAGAAGGGCGCGGCCTTATAGGGCTTACACCCTAGGGTCGCGTCCTTTTTATAAGAAATCGTCTGCCGTAATGGAAGGCAGACACGTACGAAAGGTAGAAGCAAACATGGCCTTTACCAAGAAGACCGTCCGCGACATCGATGTCGACGGCAAGCGCGTTCTCGTCCGCGTTGACTTCAACGTGCCTATCAAGGATGGCGTCGTTGGCGACACCACCCGTATCAAGGCTGCCCTGCCCACCATCAACTATCTCGTTGAGCACAACGCTCGCGTCATCCTCATGAGCCACCTCGGCCGTCCCGATGGCACCGGCTTCCAGCCCGAGCTGTCCCTCGAGCCCGTCGCCAAGAAGCTCGCCGAGCTCTCTGGTCTCGACGTTGCCTTTGTCGCCGACACTTACGGCGAGAAGGCTGCCGAGGCTGTCGCTGCCGTCGAGCCGGGCAAGGTTCTCGTTCTCGAGAACGTCCGCTTCGATAAGCGTGAGAAGAAGAACGATCCCGAGATCGCCAAGAAGCTCGCTTCCTATGGTGACGTCTTCGTTCTCGATGCCTTCGGCACCGCTCACCGCGCCCAGGGTTCCGTCGTGGGCCCCGCCGCTTACCTGCCTGCCGTCGCTGGCTTCCTGCTTGAGAAGGAGGTCGACACGCTGACCGGCATCTTCGCCGAGCCCGAGCGCCCCTTCGTCGCTATCGTCGGCGGTTCCAAGGTTTCCTCCAAGATCGGCGTTCTCGATCACCTCATCGACTCCGCTGACACCCTGATTATCGGTGGCGGCATGGCCTACACCTTCTTCCTGGCTCAGGGCCTGTCCGTCGGTCAGTCCCTCAAGGAAGAGGACTGGGTCGAGCGCGCCGGCGAGATGCTCAAGAAGGCCGAGGAGAAGGGCGTCAAGATCCTGCTCCCCATCGACAACCGCGTTGCCGATCACTTTGGCGAGGATGCTGTCCCCGAGGTTGTCGCTTCCGACGCTATCCCCGACGATCGTGAGGGCATGGACATCGGCCCCAAGACCGAGGAGCTCTACGCCGAGGCCGTCAAGGGCGCCAAGACCGTGTTCTGGAATGGCCCCATGGGCGTCTTCGAGTTCGACAACTTCGCTCATGGCACCCAGGCTATCGCCGAGGCTGTCGCCGAGGCCGACTGCACCTCGATCATCGGTGGTGGCGACTCTGTCGCAGCTGTCAACAAGTTCAACCTGGCCGACAAGATGAGCTGGATCTCCACCGGCGGTGGCGCTTCCATGGAGCTCGTCGAGGGTAAGGCCCTGCCCGGAGTGGAGGCGCTTCTCGATGCCTAACCGCACCCTTCTTATCGCTGGTAACTGGAAGATGAACAACGACGTCGCCGAGGCTGCCAAGCTCGCCGACGAGCTGGCCCAGGCTCTGCCCGAGGTTCCGGCTGGCGTCGAGGTGCTCGTCTGCCCTCCGACCATCGACATCACTACGGTCCATGACCGCATTCAGGCTGCCCCCATCGCCCTCGGTGCACAGAACGTGTACTGGGAGGCCAAGGGTGCCTTCACCGGTGAGTCCTCTTGCGACATGCTCAAGTCCGCTGGCTGCACCTACTGCATCATCGGTCACTCCGAGCGTCGCGACTACTTCCACGAGACCGACGAGGACCAGAACAAGAAGGCCAAGGCCCTCGTTGCCGCCGGTCTTGTTCCCGTCTTCTGCTGCGGCGAGTCCCTTGAGGTCCGCGAGGCCGGCACCTATGTCGAGCACGTCGTGAACCAGGTCAAGGCTGGCCTTGCTGGTCTTGAGATCACCTGCCCCAAGCAGGTCGTCGTCGCCTACGAGCCCATCTGGGCCATCGGCACCGGCAAGACCGCTACCGCCGAGGACGCTCAGGAGGTCTGCGGCGCTATCCGTGAGACCCTCAAGGAGATGTTTGGCGAGGAGCTCGCCAACGGCATCCGTGTCCTGTACGGTGGTTCCGCTAAGCCCGGCAACATTGCCGAGCTCGTCGCCAAGCCCGACGTTGACGGCGCCCTCGTGGGCGGCGCTTCGCTCAAGGCTGCCGACTTCGCCTCTATGGTCGTCAAGGCAGGCGAGTAGGACATATGGCACAGCGTCATCTTCCTGCACTCCTGATCATCATGGATGGCTGCGGCCTTGCTCCGGCCGATGGCGAGAACGCCGTCGCCGCTGCCAAGACGCCCTTCCTCGATGGCCTGTACGAGAAGTACCCCCACACCACGCTCGGTGCTTCGGGCGAGGACGTTGGCCTTCCCGACGGCCAGATGGGCAACTCCGAGGTAGGCCACCTCAACATCGGTGCCGGCCGCATCGTGTTCCAGGAGCTTTCGCGCATCAACAATGCCATCAAGGACGGCTCCATCGCCAAGAACGAGGTTTTCGTCAAGGCTATGGACGATGTCAAGGCTGAGGGAAAGACCCTTCACCTCATGGGCCTTATGAGCCCTGGCGGCGTTCACTCCCACATGAACCACGTCGAGGCCCTGGTCAAGATGGCTGCCCAGCATGGCGTCAAGACCGTTCGCGTCCACGCCTTCATGGATGGCCGCGATGTTGACCCGCAGTCCGGTGCCGGCTACATGAGCGAGTTCTGCGCCTTCCTGGCTAAGATTTCCGAGGAGACCGGTTGCGACGCTCGCGTCGCCACCGTTTCTGGCCGCTATTGGGCCATGGACCGCGACAACCGTTGGGAGCGCATCCAGCGTGCCTACGACGTCATGGTCAATGCGTCCGATGCCGATGTCGACCCCGTTGCCGGCATCAAGGCCTACTACGAGAAGGACCCGCGCGGCGACGAGTTCGTCGAGCCCTTCGCTGCCCACAACGAGGGCATCCACGAGGGCGACGCGGCCATCTTCTTCAACTTCCGTCCCGACCGCGCCCGTCAGATGACCCGCGTGTTCACGGACAAGGAGTTCGACGGCTTTGAGCGCAAGCAGATCAAGCTTTCGCACTTTGTGACGATGACCGAGTACGATCCGACGTTTGATGTCGAGGTCGCCTTCCCCAAGACGTTCCCCGAGAACGTCCTGGCCGACGTTATCGCCGCCAATGGCCTGAAGCAGCTGCACACCGCCGAGACCGAGAAGTACGCCCACGTGACGTTCTTCCTCAACGGCGGCATCGAGGAGCCCAAGGAGGGCGAGGAGCGCGTGCTCGTCGCTTCCCCCAAGGTCGCTACCTACGATCTGCAGCCTGAGATGAGCGCTCCCGAGGTTACCGAGAAGCTCGTCGCTGCCATCAACGAGGATCGCGCTGATTTCTACATCGTGAACTTCGCAAACTGCGACATGGTTGGTCACACCGGTGTCTTCGACGCCGCCGTTAAGGCCGTCGAGGCTGTTGACGATGCCCTGTCCAAGGTTGTCCCGGCGATTCTCGCCAAGGGCGGCTTTGCGCTGATTACCGCCGACCACGGCAACGCCGATCACATGTTTGACGTTGCTTCCGACGGTTCTAAGCATCCGTTTACGGCTCACACCACCAACCGCGTGCCGTTCATCATTGTTGATGAGAAGGCACAGCTCACCGGTATCGAGGACGGCCGTCTTTCCGATATCGCTCCGACCATGCTCACCATGGCTGGTATTGAGCCTTCCGCCGAGATGACGGGTCGCGTGCTCGCCACCGAGGCCTAAGAGAAAACTCCAAGCGTTTTCTTGCAGGGGGGTTGCCCATATTTGGGCAACCCCTTTTTTCTGCCATTTGGGGACGGGGTAGAAATGGTAGAAATATTTTTCCTCTAAAGCTTGACTTCCCGTTTGCCTGTGATGGTTTGCCGCTGGCTAGTTTTCTTTCGTTGCCAACCTTGTATTAATGCCTATCTGGGTAGAGTTTGATGCAAACATGCATGCGGATTGTGAGGTCCAGCAATGACAAGGCAGGCCAGAGTAAAGTCCCCCTACGGCTATTACCATGTGATGATGAGAGGCTGTGGCAAGCAGTACCTATTCGAAGAGGATTATCAACGCAGGTTTTTCATGTCCGTAGCGGGTGAAGCATGCACGCAGTACAAGGCTTCGTTATGCGCCTGGTGCCTCATGGACAACCATGTGCATATGCTGCTTTCTGATCGCGAGGACCATATGTGGGAGGTCGTCCATTACATAGGAACCCTCTATGGTCAGTTTTTCAACAGGGTGACCGGACGCTGCGGCTCCGTATTTCAGGATCGCTATAAAAGTAAGCCTATTGAGTCTAATGACTATTTTATGCAGGCAATTCGCTACATTCACGATAATCCGATTGAGCTTGGTTGCCGCCCGGAGGCCTACCAATGGAGCAGCTATCAAGCCTACCTTGGTGAAGGCGGCCACCTGGATCGGAGCATCCTATTTAGTCTAATCGGCGGACGGGGAAATTTTGAATCCTTTAGCAAATCGGGCCGCAAGGATACCTATGTATTGAATTCTGGCCGTTCGATGACGGTATTTGAGCAGGAGCGCAAGGCTAGGGGAGTCCTAGACGGCATGGATCCCCATGATGTTATGGGGCTTCCCGGTCCATTTGAACGTGCCGAAGCTGTTCGCAGGCTGTATGAGGCTGGCTTTAGTGAACGACAGATTGGCCGTCTTACGGGGCTTGGACGCTATGTCGTTCGAAATGCCCTCAAATCACTTTAATAGATGAAAATCAAGAGCTATTTCTGCCATTTCTACCCCGTCCCCGAGTGGCGGGTAGGGGAGAGCGGGGGATTGTGGTACAGTACTGGAGTTTGAATTGTTCTATTAAGGAGCTTATCTATGGGTCCGTTCCAGATTCTTCTGTTTGTCGTTTGGGCTGTTTCTGCCGTGGCGCTGACGATTCTCGTCCTGATGCATTCCGGTAAGGGTACCGGCGTTTCGGATATGATCGCTAGCTCGCTGTATAACTCCAGCTCTGCCACAGGCGTTATGGAGCAGAACCTCGACCGCCTGACCGTCATCATGGCTGTCGTGTTTGCCGTGTGCGTCGTGCTGTGCATGTTCTTCTTCCCGCAGGGCATCGTGGGCTACTAATCACGAGGCGCATAAGTACTTGTAAAGGGTTCCGCAAGTGCGGGACCCTTTTTTGTTTACATATTCGTAACAGAGTCAAAAATATCACCACATACTGCGCCCAACTAAAGAAATTCTTGACCGTTAACCGGAATTAGCCCCAAATCGTGCATAAAATGCGCTACTGTATTGCAAAACGTTGGCCTGTTGTGCATAACCAGCCATAGCAGCGGGCAGCGTTTTGATGGTTCGGATCGGATTGTCTCGACATGTGTCCGACTGAACATTTCTTTGTCCTATCTCATAAGGAGGATGGCATGGCTGATTCTATGTTCCACCAGCCCGTTATGGGTCGTCGCGCCTTTGTTGGCGGCACCCTTGCTGCGAGCTCCATGGCTTTTCTTGCCGCATGTGGCAAGAAGGGCGGCGACGCTTCCGGTTCTGAGTCCGGTTCGACGCTGAACTTCTACATCAACAACCCGGTCTGCATCGACCCCTACAACGTCCAGGAGGACCAGGGTACTCAGGTCGAGTATCAGCTCTTTGACGCTCTGACCTCTTACGACGCCGAGAAGGGCGAGATCGTTCCGCTGGCTTGCGAGTCCTTTGAGTCCAACGACGACGCCACCGAGTTTACCTTCAAGATCAAGAAGGCCAAGTTCCACAACGGTGACGACGTTACCTCTAAGTCCTTCAAGCTCGGTTGGGAGCGTCTGGTCAACACCAAGTCGGCCATCGCTACCGAGTATGGCCCTTCCGAGGTCTCCTATCACCTTTCCATGGTCGAGGGCTATGACGATCTGCTTGCCGGTAACGCCACCGAGCTCAGCGGTGTTACGTGCCCTGACGATGAGACCCTCGTCGTCAAGCTGTCTTCCGCTTACGCCGACTTCCCCTTCGTCGCCTCTCATCCGGCTCTGGCCCCGGTTCCCGAGTGCGCCGAGTCCGATGTCAAGAGCTTCTATCTTGCCCCGGTCGGTAACGGCCCGTTCATGATGGACGGCAAGTGGGAGGATGGCCAGGAGATCAACGTCAAGAAGTTCGACGATTACTATGGCGACAAGGCCAAGATCGATGGCATCCACTTCCAGGTCATCAAGGACATGGAGACCGCTTACAAGGAGTTCCAGGCCGGTAACCTCGATGTCTGCGACGTTCCCGTCGCTCAGATCGATGCCGCCAAGAAGGATCGCGGCGTGTCCAAGGACGGCTACACCATGGGTGACGGCGAGCGCATGCTGCTCGGCGCCGAGCCTTCCACGTACTATCTGACCTGCAACACCACGGCCGAGCCGTTCAACAACGCCGACCTGCGTAGGGGCATCTCCCTGGCCATTAACCGTGAGGCCATCTGCAAGACCATCTTCAAGGGTACCCGTACCCCTGCCGACGGCATTGTTCCTCCGGGCATCGATGGCTACAAGGAGGGCGCATGGGAGTTCTGCGCCTACGATGTCGACAAGGCTAACGAGTACCTCGACAAGGTTGCTCCCGCTGGCGCTAACGGCGATCGTGGCATTAGCGTGACCCTGTCCTACAACCAGGACGGCGGTCACAAGGAGATTATGGAGTCCATCATCGGTGACCTCGCCAAGGTTGGCGTTACCGCTGTCTCCGATACCCCTGAGTGGTCTGCCCTGCTCGAGCAGTATCAGAACTTTAACTATCAGTTCGGTCGTCTGGGTTGGATTGCCGACTACCCGATCATGGACAACTTCCTGTATCCGCTGTTCCACTCCGACTCCCTCGGTGGCGACAACCGCTCCGGTTACAACAACCCCGAGTTCGACGCCAAGGTCGACGAGGCTCGTACTATTGTTGACGACGAGGAGCGCGTCGCTAAGATGCAGGAGGCCGACGCAATGGTCGCTGCCGACTGCCCGGTCATCCCGATTATGTTCTACACGCACACCATCGCCGGCTCCGATCGCATTAAGCACCTCTATGTCGATCCGCAGAAGCACGCCGATCTGGGTACCGCTGAGCTCGCCTAAGAGTTTGCAGCTTCCGTGAGGGTCAAGTATTTACGTAGACCTCATGGGAAACATACAGTTCTCCCTAACCTGGGGTAAACTGGCTGATGGTAATTTTGGGATGCCGGTCTGGCGATCGGCATCCCATTTAGGTTAATCCCTAGATAGGGGAGTGGTATGGGTAAGTACATCGTTAAACGTGTGCTTCAGTTCATCCCGGTGTTTTTGGGCGTTACGCTGATTCTGTTCGCCCTCCAGAATATCGTGCCGGGAGATCCGATCAAGCTGATCGGTGGAGACAAGGCTCTGTCCCCCGAGGTGGAGCTTCAGCTTCGTGTTCGCTATCACCTGGTCCAGACGGACGAGGACGGCAACGCGATCCTTGACGAGAACGGCGACCCCGTTCAAACGTCGCTCGTGGACCGTTACTTGTATTACATGAACGGCCTGCTTCATGGCGATCTGGGCAATTCGTATCAGCGCAAGCTGCCGGTTACGGAAATCTTTGCCCAGAAGTATCCGTATACGGTCAAACTTGCCGCGTGCGCCATCGTGCTCGAGGCAATTATGGGTATCGGTGCGGGTATCATTTCGGCGGTAAAGCGTTATTCCTTCTGGGATATTTTGGTAACGCTCACCACGTCGATCCTCGTTGCGGTCCCGGCCTTCTGGCTCGGTATGTTGCTGCAGCTGTTCTTTGGCGTCATCCTCAAGGAC
>CAUAEH010000020.1 GCA_958427975.1 uncultured Collinsella sp.
TTCTCGTAGGTAACAGGATCCTCGCCCACAAAGACGCAGTTGGTGAAGCCGGCACCGTTGTCGGTCTCGGCGTTGCAGTCGAGCGTGAAGATCACGTCGTCGGCGGTGATGGCCTCGCCATCATGCCATTTGAGGCCGTCACGCAGCTTGAGCGTGTAGGTCTGTCCGTCGTCGGTGTCACAGCTCTCGGCAAGGTGGTAGCGTGTGTCGCCGTTATCGACGACATAGAGCTCGGTGGTAAAGCCCTTGAGCTCTAGGAAGCCCTCGGCCATGCTCTCAAGATCGCGGTTGAGCGAGGTCACCGTGGCGGAGACGGGAATCACGAGACCATCGGTCGCGCTCGCGTTACCCGCGGCGCTGCCGCTCGCAGAATTGGAGCCGCCGCAGCCCGTAAGGCCCAGTCCCGCCAGCACGCCTAGGGCTCAGGTTCCGGTCAGAAAGCTGCGACGGGAGATGCCCGCCTTGAAAAGGTCGTTGTTCATCGAAATCCTCTCTTGTTGAACAAACGTGCAGAAAACTATGCTCAGCCGACAGGCACCCTGCAGCACATCCGAGCACCCGTCGGCTCAGGACAACATATTCGAAGTCCTACCACGAAGGTAGGTAGGGCCTAAACCTAAATGGTTTCCAGGAACGCCTCAATACGGGTCTGGAGCTGGCCGGCATCCTCGCCGGCATAATCCGTGGTGATATGCATAAACGGAATGCCGGCCTCTTCGGCGGCCTTCTCCACGGCAAACGACTCCATCTCGTAGAGCGTGCAGAACTGCAGGGCCACGTCGACGATACCGTCGGCATGCAGGTCCTTGGCCATCTGAACGATGTCCTTCATACGCTGGTCGTTGGGCGTAAAGACGGCGCAGTTAATCTTAAAGTAGCGCTCGGCGATGGCGTCGAGCATCTCGTCGACCGTCTCACCGGACTCGTCGACCAGGTCCTTGTAGTAGCGCGAACCCGTGCAGGACTCCTCGCCTACCACAACGCCGCCGGCCTTCTCGATGAGGTTGAACAGCTTCCAGTTGGGCACGGCCATGGGCGTGCCGGTGTACAGGATGCGCTTGGTCCCCTTGGGCGCCACGCCCTCGCCGGCCTCGACACGCTGCTCGCACTCAGCCGCCATATCATTAATGGCCCCGGTCAGACGCGGCGTGTCGTCCATAAAGGCGGCCTGAACGGTCAACAGGCTGTCGAGACCGCTGATGGGCGCCGGATCGGCAGCGCGCGTGGCAGCCAGACGCTGCAGGGCGCGACGCTTCTCGTTGACGGCGTGGATGGCAGCCTTCAGGCGCTCGGGCGTAATCGTGACGCCGCACTCTTCCTCGATCTTGGCAGCGAGCTTCTTGACCTCGGCCTTCCAGGTCACGAGCGTCGACTCGTCGTGCACGTTGGGGATATCCATGACGTACATGTTCTTTTGCGTGGCAAAAAACTCATAAGCCTTCTTCTTGCCATCGCAGGTGTTCTCGCCCACCACCAGGTCACTCGATTCGATGTAGGGGCAGACCTCGCCTAGCTTAAAGCCGGCAAAGCTCTTGATGAGCGGGCAGGTGTTGCGCGGCAGATGCTCCTCGACCTTGTCGGTCGCCCAGTCGGCACCCGAGCACAGACCAACGGGAATGCCATCGCAGGCAAGCACGATCTCCTCGGGCACGTACACACAGAACGAACCGACGATCTTGGTGGCCTCGCCGGCCTCCTTCTTGTCGAGCATCTCCTTAATACGGCCGCTGTGGATGTTGGTGGTGACAAAATCCAGGTAGGACGTGGACTTGGGGCGATTGTTCTGCGTCAGGAACATATCGCCGTACATCTGACCCACGGCGCCCAGCAGCATGTCGTGGTCGGCAAGATTCATGCCGAGGCTCTCCCACATCGGATGGAAATCAAATTCTTCAGCCATGGCGGTTCCCCTCTCGAACCAAAAATGAATAGCTACGGTATTGCTGCACGGTGGGTGGCGAAAACCCAGCCGCGCTCAAACCCGGAATTTTGGGGAACCCGCTTTGCAGCTGATTATTTAGTTGTGCGTCGTCTCTCCCGGAGCCGTGAACATACCTGCTCATATGCGGCTCCGAGCCATATACAGGGCGCGCGCGGCAACGCGACGCGAATATGTCATCTGCAGCACCGGCGCACCCTCCTTTTCTCGTCGAAGGTAACTATATCAACGGTCGTCGACCATGCGAACACCGCCGACATGCGTACGACAGCATCGTGTGCCGTCGTTTAATAAATTATTATCTGTGTTGATAAGAGTTTGTCATCCATCATTCGGCGAACGGCAAGACAAAGCCGCCGAGGCTTATATCCCCGATGGCATTACCCGGCGCTATCGACAAACCAAATGGATCTTACTCGCATCGAAGTGCATGCGTAGCGTCTCGCCTGCTTGCGGCAGCTCGTCGACAGGCACGCCCACCTTGTTGACCTTCCACTGCAGACGTGTGGGCGCATCGGCGCGCGGCACGTCCAGCAGCACCAGGCGCTCAAAACGCGAATCGCTCACACGGGCCACATGCAAGTCGTAACTGTTGCGACCCCGCTCGGTACGGTTATCAACATGGAAGTAACTCGCGCGAATGCCCAGGTACGCCACATTATCGGGAACCTCGCGACCCACGTTAAAGGTCATGCCCCAGTCGAGGGCCTCAACTTCTTCGGGCCCGATCTTTTGTGCGCGGCTTGTGTTCTTGCACCCCGTCAGGCGCAGCGCCGCCAGCGTCTGTGGGCGGCGGACCACGTCCTCGATGGAGCCGACCTCCTCAACATGCCCGTCATGCATCACGCAGATACGCTGGCACAAGCGGCACGCTTCGTCGATGTCGTGGCTCACGTAGAGCACGGTGCGGTTGCATACTTCGAACAGGTCGAGCATGTTCTGCTCGAGCGCGCTCTTAAGATAGGAATCGAGCGCGCTCATGGGCTCGTCGAACATAAAGATGCCCGGATGCGCCGCTACCATGCGGGCAAGCGCCACACGCTGCTGCTGGCCGCCAGAGAGGCGCACGGGATAGCGGTCGGCAAAATCGGCTAGACCGAAAATGCTCAGATAGCGCTCGGCGAGCTTTTTGCGCGCGGCGGCGTCACCCGCGTCCTTTACACCGGCGCATACGTTATCGGCCACCGTCATGTTGGGAAACAGCTGATAGTTTTGGAACAACAGGGCGCATTTGCGCGCCTGGGGCGACAGGTTGATGCCCGCCGCCGAGTCAAAAAAGGTCACGCCGTTGACGACGATCTTGCCCTCGTCGGGCGTCTCCACACCGGCAATGCAGCGCAGTGTGCAGCTCTTGCCGCAACCTGAGGCACCGAGCAGCGCCACGCGCTCCTCGCCGGCCTCAAGCTGCATGTCGAGCATAAACCCGGGGTAGTGCTTTTTGATATCCAGAACGAGCGACATGGCCTATCGACCTCCCTGCGGCGCCGTATCATCGCGCATGAGCTCGGCCAGCGCCTCGCGATCGATACGCAAGGCATCGCCGCCCGCCGGGTCGAGCGAATCGCCCTGTCCGGCGAGATCTTTGGCCTGTTTGCGCTCCGCACGGGAGAGACCACGCTCGCGATACTTTTGCGAATGCGCCGTGTACATGTTGATGAATAGGGTGACCAGGAAGCTGAACGCTATTACGACCACGACCCAAAAGAGGGCCACCGACGTATTGCCGCCCATCCACTCAAAGTAGATGGCGATGGGGATGGTCTGCGTAATACCGGCGTAGTTGCCCGCAAAGAACAGGGTGCAGCCGAACTCGCCCATCGCGCGGGCAAAGGCGAGCACCGTGCCGGCGGCAATCGAGGGCCAGCCAAGCGGCATCATAAGCTTGGTAAAGATGCGACGCTCGGACCAGCCCAGCGTGCGCGCCGCATCGAGCATCTGCGTGTCAAGGCTCTCGAAGGCTCCGAGTGCCGTACGATAGACGAGCGGGAACGACACCACCACGGCAGAGGTCACCGCCGCGGGCCAGGTAAAGACGATCGAGACGCCGTGCGCAATGAGCCACTGGCCCACCCCGGTCGAGCGGCCAAACAGCATGAGGAGCAGAAAGCCGCAGACCGTGGGCGGCAGCACCATAGGAATCGTAAAGACCGAATCGAGCAGGCCCTTGATGCGACTCGAGGTACCCATAGTCTTCCACGCGGCGAACAGGCCCAGCGCAAAGGAGATCACCAGAGCAAGCCCGCTCGTTTTGATAGACACCCAAAACGGGCGATAGTCGATGTCGCTCAAAAAGGAGGCCAGAGAGGTCAAGGGCCCCTGCTCATCCCGCAACACGACAGACGATGCCTCTACCATTTGAGCGCTATCAAGCCAACGCGCGCCGCCCTTGGCATCACCTGAGGCTGATGCAATCACCACATAGCGGTCCCCATCCGCACCGCGTTTGTCAAAGCCATAGGTATACCCGCCGGCGTCAAACGTTGTTTCCGTCGTGACATACCAAGGAAGATCCACGTCCCCTAGCTGCGCACCTCCCATGCAGTTTGCGCTGTCGAGCTCACTGACGAGGGCCTTGAGACCCGATACGCACTCGTTGTCCTGCGGATCCAATCCATACTTCTCGACCGCTTTGGGCGATATCCACACCACAACGCGATCGGCAGCAGGCGCCACTACAAGGTCCACGTCCTCGTCAACGGGAAACCGGTAGCCCTCAGGCTGGCCCTCCATGGCACGAGCGGTCCCCTTGGCCAACCGTTCAAAACCCTCAATCCCATAGGAAAGCCCATGAGCGGTCGCAGCGTTCTGGGCCCCGTCCTCAGCGTCCCCAGCAAATGCAAATCCCGGCACCCAGCAAAGCGCGAAGGTCAGAGCACAGGCGACAAACATGCGGAATCTATTAAGCACGAAAAGCTCCAAGCGAATACAAGGACGGAGTTAAACACAAAACGATGGAATTATCGCGCCAAGCCGCACTACGCGGAAAGCTCAAAGCCGTACTTGGCCCAAATCTTCTGGGCTTTCTTGTTGGTCAGGCAGAAGTCGATGAACGCCTTGGCCTCGTCGGCATGCTCAGAGCTATCGGCGACAGCACCGGGATACACGATGGGCTTGTGCGAATCCTCGGGGCACACGAAGGCCTCCTCGATGCCGTCGTAGCGAAAGATATCGGAGCTGTAGACAAAACCAGCCACACAGTCGCCCGTAGAGACGTAAGACGCAGCAGTGCCGACCTTGTCGGCCAGGGCCACCTTGTCGGCGATCTCAGGCGCGTACTCGCCGTCATCACCCTCGGTGCCGGTGTAGAGGCCCACGGAAGCCAGCGCCTGGTTGGCGTACTTGCCGGCGGGGACGGTCTTGGCGTCGCCAATGGCGATCTTGCCGTCAAGGTTCGCGACGTCGG
The DNA here is from genome assembly GCA_958427975.1 of uncultured Collinsella sp. Classification (GTDB taxonomy): domain Bacteria; phylum Actinomycetota; class Coriobacteriia; order Coriobacteriales; family Coriobacteriaceae; genus Collinsella. The sequence goes on from CAUAEH010000020.1 coordinate 5,343, forward strand.
CGATGGCCTCGACCTTGGTGTCGGAGCCCTCGGCGCGAATGATCACAAGGTCGTTGACGAACATGTCCTCACGCGTGTCGGCGTCGACGAGCTCGGCGGTCTCAGCGTCATCCATGGTGCCCTTGGAGGCCGTGATGAGCACGTCGACGGCGGCACCGGCGCGCATCTGCTCGACAAGGTCGCCAGAGGCCTTAAACTGCGTGTCGGCAAAGGTGGTGCCGGTCTGATCGGTGTAGAGCTCCTGGACCTCGGGCAGAGCCTTCTCGAGCGAGTTGGCGGCAAAGACCTGCAGCTCGACGGTTTCCTTCTTGGAAGAGGCCTTGGCGGAGCCGGCATCGGATCCGGCCGGCTCGGACGTCTTGCTGCCCGAGCAGCCAGCAAGACCAAGGCCGGCAGCGGCGACAGCAGAAAGCGAGACAAAACCGCGGCGAGAAACCAAATCGAACATATTCAACCCTTTCGGACCTTATGCCCGGGCACCCCACCGCGGGCTTTAATCTGCAATCAGATTATACTTCTGCGCGAATAATGATAGTGAAAAGTTATTCTCACCAGAGAATATAGTTTCGAGTTAGCGTGCACCTCGGCGTCGCTTCGGCGGAAAACAAAGGCGGAGCAGCCCGTAAGGTCGCTCCGCCGCAGGTAGTGCGCTTATTTGGCGTGTCCGCCGCCCGCCGTCATCTGGGCCGCATGTTCCAGCTGGTCCGCTATGGCCTCCCAGCTTTCGCGGGCGGCCTTCGTGGAACCGGGAAAGTTTACGACAAGTGTATGACCTCGTTGCATGCAAATAGCGCGCGAGAGCATGGCGCGGCGCGTCTTGGTCATGGAGTATGCGCGAATCGCCTCTGCAATACCCGGCACATCGCGGTCGCAGACGGCACGCGTCGCCTCGGGCGTCACATCGCGCATCGAAAGCCCCGTACCGCCGCAGGTGAGCACGACATTGGCGTGACACTCATCGGCGGCTTCCACAATGGCATCACCGATCTCGCTGGCGTCGTCGCGCACGACCACGTGTGAGGCGACCGTCCAGCCCTGCGCCTCGATAAGTTCCTCGAGTGCGGCTCCGGCCTCGTCCTGGGCAAGATCGCGCGTATCCGAGCACGTCACGATCGATATCTTCAGCTCCATAGCATTCCTCCTACAACACGGCGCCCTCGGGCAGGTCGACGCGAACAACGTCCACGGCATCTCCCGCCTTGAGCTCGCACGGTCCTTCGTCAATACGCAACAGGCAGTTCGCACGCTGCATAGTTCCAAGCAGCGCCGAATTCTGTGTCTTGGCCTCGGTCACCAACAGCTCACCGGTCTCGGGGTCGCGCAAAACCGTGGCGCGATCGAAGAAGCGGCGATGCTGTCGCTTGTTCACGCCGTGTGTGAGCGTCGCCTGCTGCACGGGACGCGCACCCTCGGCAAAACCGCGCATCTTGCGGATCGCCGGACGAGCAAGCATCTCAAAGCCCACATACGCCGCCGCGGGATTGCCCGAAAGCCCCAGGTAGGGCTTACCCCCGAGCAAACCAAATGTGATGGCCTTGCCGGGGCGCATCGAGATGCGATCGAAAAGCACCTCGCCCTCGCGCTGGACCAGCGCCGTCACATAGTCGTAGTCGCCCGCCGAGGCACCACCGCTCGTAATGACAAAATCGCACTCCTGCACGGCACGATGCACCAGCTCGGCAATCGCCTGCTCATCATCGGGCGCAATGCCGTAGAACACGGGCTCGGCTCCCGCATCGAGCGCCTCGGCCATCAGCGCTGAGGAGTTGGAATCGCGAATCTGACCGCGCGTCGGTACCTTGCTCGGTGCGACCAGTTCCGTGCCCAGCGAGATGATGCCCACACGTGGGACAGCGTGCACCTTCACGCTCGCGTATCCGGCACTTGCCAGCAAGCCGGCGCCCGCCGGAGTCGCAACCTCGCCAGCACGCATCACGACGTCGCCGGCATGGGCCTCCTCGGCGGCAGAGCGAACATTCTCCCCCACCTTGGCCGGCGCCGAAAACCTCACACGCGAGCCCTCGTTGCCGTCACCGTCGAGCACATCGACGATCTCGTACTTCACCACGGCATCGGCACCCTCGGGCACCGGCGCACCCGTCATGATGCGGACCGTCTCGCCCGCGCCGATTGCGTCCCCAAACACATGACCCGCGGCCTCATGTCCGATAACATCGAGCGTCACCGGCACCTCGCCAGATGCCTGCGCCAAGTCCGCCGAGCGCACGGCATATCCGTCCATAGCGCTGTTGGCAAACGGCGAGATGTCGATATCGGCCACCGCGTCCTCGGCCAGGGGAAGACCGGCGGCCTGCCACACGGGAATCTCGACGAGATCGGTCGGAGCAACGTGCGACAGGACAATCGACTGTGCGTCATCCAGCGGAATGAGTTTCTCTGCCATATGCACCTCTTAATGCCACGGCGCACAACAGGGGCGCCGATTCTTTATGCTTGTCTCAGTATAATCCCCCGTCGCACGACCGCGACTCGGCCTGTACCCGCAAATACACCTGTCGGTTGCAGGCCGCGAAACAGAATGGAAACCAACCCACCGGCTCGTCGCGTTTACCGCGTTCTATAATGCTTGCGTTGCAACCTAAAAGAGGAACGTATGGCTCATAACGACAAACCCGAAAGCGCAAACGAGGCTCAGGATCATTCCCAGCCGCTCGACGACGGCGGCTTTTTCTCCCTGAACGACGTCATCATGGCAGGCAGGCATCAGCTCACCCGCTCCGAGCAGCTCTTGGCTGCCGACACGCGCCGCAACGCCCGCAACCTACTCGCGAGCGCTAAGTTGCTCGTACTCGTTGTCATCGTCTCGCTCGCCATGGGCGTCGCCGCTTGGGCGTTTTTGGCCTCGCTGAATATCGCGACCGATTATCGCGAGCATCATTCGTGGGTGTACGCCCTGCTCCCCATCGTGGGCATGGCCACCGCGTGGGTCTACAAGAACCACGGTCTCGCCGCCAAGCGTGGCAACAACCTGGTCATTGACTCCGCTCTGGGCACACGCCTCATCCATATGCGCATGGCCGTCCTCACCTTCGTCTGCTCCACGCTCACGCACCTAACGGGTGGATCGGCCGGTCGCGAGGGAGCCGCGGTTCAGATTGGCGGCACCATCGCCAGCAACATCTCGAGCCTCGCACACCTCAAAAAGCATGATCACCACGACCTCATGCTCGCTGGCATCTCGTCGGCCTTTGGCGCCGTATTCGGCTCGCCCCTCGCCGGAGCCTTCTTTGGCATGGAGATGTGCTTTATCGGCAAGATCGACTACACCGCGGGCATCTACTGCCTGGTCGCCTCGTTTACCGGCTACTTTACATCACTCGCCCTGGGTACCGAGTACGAGGCGAATGTCATCGCCAGCGTTCCCGCTATGACGCCCAAAACGGTCGCCATCGTTGTTATCAGCGCAATTATCTTCGGTCTGACGGCACGCCTCTTTGCCTGGTCGGTTCGAACCGTCAAGAGCCTGTACGGTCGCTTTATCACCAATTACCTCGTTCGCGCACTCATAGGCGCACTCGTGGTTTTGGCCGCCTATGCCCTCCTCGACGCCTGGAACTACGCCGGCCTTTCCACGTGGCTTTCCGGCGCCGGATTTGCCGGCAACACCACCCTGGCGGACGCAGTCATCAAGTTGGTCGTCACAGCGCTCACCCTGGGCGCCGGCTTCCAAGGCGGCGAGGTCACGCCCCTGTTTGGTATCGGTGCGGCACTCGGCGGCTGGATAGGTTGCCTCGTCGGAATCGACCCCAGCTTTCTGGCAGCGCTGGGCATGCTCGGCGTGTTCTGCGCCGGCCTTAACGTGCCCATCACCACCTGTATGATGGCCATCGACCTGTTCCACGGCACGGCTGCCGGGTTCTTTGTCATCGTGGCCTTTATCAGCTACCTAACTGCCGGACACCGCGGCGTGTACCCCGCCCAGCGCATCATCTCGCCCAAGCGCCGCTCGCTTATTGTGGATGAGGGCGGTACGGTAGCGGATGCTATCGAGCGCCACAACGACCTGATAGAGTAGACGTAAGTATTCGACGTGCAGCCACAATCAGGGGCAATTTGACCTGAGCGCGACCGCACTGCCATGTCACACGCCGGGAGTCGCCCCATGCACGCAACTGATTTTGGTCGCACGCTCATCATCGCCAACCCAGCCGCCCAATCGGGTGCGGCGCGCGAAGTTGCCGAGCGCCTGCAGCGCTTTTTGGACATGACTGCACGTGCATCCCAGTTTGACCTGGTGCTTACCGAGCACATGGGACACGCCAAAGAGCTGGCCGCGCAGGCTCAGGGCTATCGCACCGTTATCGCCCTTGGCGGCGACGGCGTGATTCACGAGGTCGTCAATGGACTCATGACGCAGGATGAGGCGGTCCGACCCGCCCTTGCCGTCCTGCCCGTAGGCTCCGGCAACGATTTTGCCCAGACGCTCGGCATCGACGATTTCTCCGGTAAGGATTTTGGCGCACTACTCACCTGTGAGCTGCAGCGTCAGGACATCGGGCGGATTCGTTCATGGAACCCCGCAAGCGGTAACGGCGAGGCTACCATTGAGTACTACGACCAGACGCTTTCGATCGGCATCGATGCCGCCATCGGCCTTGGCACCAGCGAACTGCGCAAAAAGACCGGCTTGACGGGCACTCCGCTCTACACCCTCTCGGGACTTGAGCAGTTTGGCCTACGCTATCGCAACTACCCCATGACAGCCAGCTTTGACGGCGCGCCCGCCGAGCGCGTAAGGGCGATCATCATGGCGATTCAGCTGGGCCCCACGTATGGCTCGGGCTATCGCATCTGCCCCGATGCCGACCCCTGCGACGGCATCCTCGACGTCTGCTACGCCTGCGGCCCCGTCCCTCGCGCGGTAGCCCTGCCTATGTTCCTTTCGGCCAAGGACGGCCATCATACCAAGTTGCCGCCGGTTCGCATGCGCCGCTGCCGCCATGCCGAGCTCACTTTTGAGGAGCCCGACTACCCCATCCAGGCCGACGGCGAGCCCGTTGTCGCCTCGCGCATTGAGGTCGACATCCTCGGCGGCGCCCTCCACGTCTGGCACCCCACCCGCTAGCCATCCCTAAGTTGCGGTGAAATAGGGACTGTTTATGCAGCTAAAGCCACAAAACAGTCCCTATTTCACCGCAACTTATGAGGAGATCATTCGTCGCTGCCCGGTTTGCGACGGTTGGCCTTTTTAATCGCATTGAAGTGCTTGTCGTTGAGTCTGCGCTGGCGAGAGCGCTGAGGCACCTTGGTCTTTACGCGTCGGCGCGGTGGACGCCCGCGACGCTCAAGCTCAGCGCGCAGCTTACGCAGACAGCTCGCGCGATTCTGAAACTGGCTGCGGCTCTCACGCGCCGTCACGACAATCCCCGAAGGGATATGTTTCATGCGCACCGCCGAGTCCGTCGTGTTCACGCCCTGTCCGCCCGGACCCGTCGCGCGAAACACCTGCACCTCGCAATCGCGCGCCAACTCCTCGACCGACATCTCGGCATAGCGCGCATACTCGCGCCATCCCATCTTGTTCTCATCCATATCAGCACCTCCCCTCAAACAAAAAATGTGACAAAGGGACAGTCCCTTTGTCACATCGCATACCAATCGCTTGTGTTGCGAGCCTAGGCGAAGGTGATCTCGCCGTTCTCGCAGTCCATATCGGCGATACGGGCCAGGCTCTCAACGCGGAAGCCGCGCTTGCGGAGCTTATCGCCACCGCCTTGGAAGCCCTTCTCCACCGCAATGCCAATACCAGATACCTCGGCACCCGCAGCCTCACAAATCTTGATAAGACCCTCGAGCGCGCAGCCGTTGGCCAAAAAGTCGTCGATAATCAGGACCTTGTCGCCCTCGGACAGGAAGCGCTTGCCAACGATAACCGGGTACTCCTTCTGCTTGGTAAAGGAGTAGATGGTCGTGGCATACTGCTCGCCGTCGAGGTTGATGGACTGGGCCTTCTTGGCAAAGACCACCGGCACGCCGCCAAAATGCTGGGCCGCAATGCAAGCCATGCCAATGCCCGAAGCCTCGATCGTCAGGATCTTGTTGATCTCGACACCCTCGAACAGACGGGCCCACTCGGCGCCCATATGGTCGAACAGCTCAACGTCGCACTGGTGGTTGAGGAAGGCATCAACCTTAAGGACGTTACCGGCCTTTACGATGCCGTCATGGCGAATACGATCCTCAAGCTCCTGCATGGCGCAACCCCTTCTCGCGGCAACGATACCGCGCGATTAATAAACGTTGTTCGATAGTCTACCACGGACCGACCCCCGCCCGCCCCACAAGCCACATCGCACCATAAAGCTGCAAGACCAGTAGATAGGCACGATTCGTGGCAAGCCTGCCGCCACAAGCTAATGGCGGGCGCGCATCCTCACCAAACGCACCATGGCGAGCGCAAAGCCCACAGCGGCCACAGTCATGAGCACGTAGAACACCGAGCGAAAGCCAAACAGGAACACATCCGGACGTCCTGCAACAAAACTGGTCACGGCCTCGCCCATCGCCACGCTCATCTGTCCATATAGGATATGCGACGCCACCGTAATGCCGAGTGCCATGCCGGCGTAGCGCGCCAAACTGCCCAAGCTACCCGCAAAACCGAGCGCCTCGCGCGGAGCCGAGCCCATGTACAGCGAGTTGTTGGGGCTCTGGAAAATCGACGTGCCACACGACATAAACGCGACACAGCACACGATCACAGGGATAGAAGAGTGCTCGTCGAGCGTGCTTACCGCAAAAAGACCGCATACGTACACGCCCAGGCCGACTGCCGTGGGGCCCTCGCAGCCAACACGGTCCGAAACCGTACCCGAAAGCGGGCCGATAAAGGCATTCACCATCGGCAGCGCCAAAAAGAGCAATCCGGAAATGTCGGAACCAAAGCCGTGGGCGTCCTGAAAATAGAACGGCAGAATAAACTCGGATGCGCCAATGCCAACGAACACGATGAGCATGCAGGCAAGGTTGATGGTGAAGGCCGAATTTGCTAAGCAGCGACGAGCGGCCTCGGCAAGGGGCATGGGACGTTCGCCGGCCTCTGGCCTAACATGCGGCAGCGTGTAGAGTCCCACGATAAACGAGATCACGCCAATGGGCAGGTTGATGAGGAAGATGCTCTCCCAGGGAAAGCTTGCCACCAGCATGCCGCCGAGCACGGGGCCACACATCATGCCGAGGGCCACAAAGGTCGCGAGAATACCCATGGCACGGCCTCGTTCGCGCGCCGGAAACGACTCGGTGATGATACCCATGTTGTTAGCCATGGCCGCCGCGCAACCGATGCCCTGAACAATGCGTGCCAGGATAAGAACCTCAAGCGAGGCCGAAAGGCCGCACAGCAGCGAACCGACCGAAAAGACGATGACGCCCAGCTGGAACACATTCACCTTGCCGCGCACGTCGCCCAGACGGCCAAACGGCAACATAGCCACGCAAGTCGCAAGCAGATACACCGAGCTTACCAGCTGAATGCGATCGAGGCCCACGCCCAGCTCCTTTTGCATCACGGGCAGCGCCACGGTCACGACGGTCGAATCCAGACACACCATAAACGTCATGATGAGCACGGTAAACAGAATCGCCCACTTGTTCTTGCCATGGGTGTCGCCCTCTAGGGCAATGTGCTCGCGGCGCAGCTGCTCTGCAGTTTTCTCCATATCCATCCTTTCGAGTGGCCTAACGCAAAAAACGGGGCCCCGATCGCCTGCAAACAGCCGCGATTGGGGTCCCGCCTACGGAATCGGAACGAAAGGTCACCGAAGCTTTCTGCCAGCATCGGCACCTTGTACGGAGCTAGCCTAGCACTGCTCGAGTGCCTGCTCAAGGTCGGCAATCAGATCGGCCGTGTCCTCGAGGCCGCACGACAGGCGCACCATGTCGGCGGAGATGCCACAGGCGATGAGCTCCTCATCGTTCATCTGGCGATGCGTGGCGTTAGCAGGATGCAGACAGCAAGTGCGGGCGTCGGCCACGTGTGTGGCGATCTGGGCGAGCTTGAGGCTCTTCATAAAGGTCTCGGCCACCGCGCGACCACCGTTAAAGCCAAAGCTCACGACGCCGCACGTACCGTTGGGCATGTACTTCTGAGCCATGTCGTAGTACTTGTCGCCCTCCAGACCCGGATAGCTCACAAAGCGCACCTTGGGGTGGCTCTGCAGGAACTTGGCAACGGCCAGGCCGTTCTCGCAATGACGCGGCATGCGCACATGCAGGCTCTCGAGCGAGCTGTTCAGGAAAAACGCCGCCTGCGGGTTCTGCATGGGGCCGAGGTCGCGCATGAGCTGCGCGGTGGCCTTAGTAATGAAGGCACCCTCGCGACCGAACTTCTCGGCATACGTCACGCCGTGGTAGCTCTCGTCGGGCGTGGTGAGACCCGGGAACTTGTCCGCATGGGCCATCCAGTCAAACTGGCCGTGGTCGACGATCACGCCGCCCAGGTAGGCAGCATGTCCATCCATGTACTTGGTGGTGGAGTGCGTAACGATGTCGGCGCCCCACTCAAAGGGACGGCACATCACGGGTGTCGGGAAGGTGTTGTCGACCATCAGCGGCACGCCGTGGTCATGTGCGGCCTTGGCAAAGCGCTCAATATCGAGCACGGCAAGGGCGGGGTTTGCGATCGTCTCGCCAAAGACGAGCTTGGTATTGGGCTCAAAGGCTGCCTCCAGCTCCTCATCGGTGCAGTCGGGGGCGACGAACGTGCAGGTCACGCCCATGCGGCCCATGGTGTGGGCGAGCAGGTTATACGTACCGCCGTAAATGGCAGAGCTCGCGACCACATGATCGCCGGCACCGGCCACGTTAAAGATCGCGAGGAAATTCGCAGCCATGCCCGAGCTCGTAAGCATCGCAGCGGTGCCGCCCTCCATCTCGCAGATCTTGGCGGCAACCAGATCGCACGTGGGGTTCTGCAGACGGCTGTAGAAGTAGCCCGACTCCTCCAGGTCAAACAGCTTGCCCATGTGCTCGGACGTGTCGTATTTCCACGTGGTGGACTGGTAGATGGGCACCTGGCGCGGCTCGGCATCTCCCGGGTGATAGCCGCCCTGAACACATGTAGTACCGATGGTCTGCTCGCTCATATCTAGCTCCCTTGCCTGGGTTTTAGTTTTATTCGGTTCACGATACCGCTACCCTGCACCCCTCTCAACCCATCCCCAAGGTAGGTTATAGGACAAATTGATCAGGGGTATTTATCTCAAGCCTTGGGCATTTGCTCGATAGATAAAAATGAGGCATCCATGAAGCTCTCGATGATTACATACCCCGTCACGGGTACCATAGGCGGGTACACCGTAACCAAGGAGACAACGATGAAGCAAATCGATACGGCCCAGCTCGACATCACCGCCTGTCAGGCTCAAGCTGCCGAATACCACGCCCGTGGCTTTAACTGCGCCCAAGCCGTTGCCTGCACGCTCGCACCTGCCGTCGGGCTCGACCCCCAGACCGCCTTTACCCTCACCGAGGGCTTTGGCGCCGGCATGGGTGGCATGACCGAGACCTGCGGCGCCATTTCGGGCGCTGTTGCCATCATGGGCTTTGTAATGAGCGACGGCATGGAGAACCCCAAGACCAAAGGCCAGACCTACAAGCTGTCGCGCGAGATTGCCAAGCGATTTGGCGAGAAGAACACGACGACCGTCTGCGGCACGCTCAAGGGCATCGGATCGGATAAGGGTCCGCTCCGCAGCTGCCCCGGCTGCATCGACGATGCCATCGAGATCGCCTGCGATGTGCTAAAGCAGCTCGCCGAGTAAACGACAGCAACAGAAAAGCGACGGCCGGCGCACTTGGAATCCATCCAAAAGCACGCCGGCCGTCGCCGTTAGAACTCGGCAAACTCGGGAGCGCCGACCTCAATCTCCTCGCGCCCCGCCATAAGCTCGCGCATCTTGGCGCAAAACGACTCCTGCTCCCCTGCCTTAAACACCAAGTGAAGTGTCACGGTATCCGCGTAATCGGTATCCGAAACCTTGGCACCCGAATCCTGGGCCAAGCGAAGCACCTGCTCATACTGTGGATAGGCCACATGCACATCAACCGACACGACGCTCGTCATCTCGACGATCTGCCCAGCCTCCCGAGCAGCTGCCACCGCCGTCTGCGTCGCCGCGGTATAGGCGCGCACCAAGCCACCAGGCCCCAACAGCGTGCCACCAAAATAGCGCGTCACTACGCAGCAAACATTTTTGAGCCCCGCACCGCGCAACACCTCGAGCGTCGGCATACCGCTCGTGCGGCTCGGCTCACCATCATCGCTCTGGCGCTCGCGTCCATCGACCAAAATCCACGCGGGAACATTGTGTCGAGCGTCGTAATGACGCTTGCGGACCATCTCAATAAAGGCATTCGCCTCATCCTCGGACTCAATATGGACCAGCTGGGCAATAAACCGGCTCTTGCGGTCAACGAACTCGCCCGAAGCCTCAATATTCGATTGCAGAGTTAAATAGCTGTCCAACAAAGCCCCTCAACAGAATAAAGTGCAGCAACAAACAGCCTCAATAATACGGCAAAGACAGCACCATTGCCCTCGCCAACAAGAACGGGAACGCCAATGATGCCGTCACCAACAGCGAGAACCCGTCAGCGCGAGCAAGGTGCCTTGAAAGACGAGGGCATTGACCTTATGGTCATGCCCGAAGGCTTGAAAGGCAGATTGCCGCGCTGACGGGTTCGCAGCGTCAACAAAGTGCTGAGTGGGCCTATAAGCCGGGTTCTGTCGTGAACGGTCATTTATCTTGTCTGCACGTTACCGTGCAGCTCCACGCACGCTACCCGAACGCGGACCGGGCCGGCCCATAGCGTTCCTATTCGCGCTTGCTCCGGATGGGGCTTGCCAAGCCGCCGTGTTGCCACGACGCTGGTGGTCTCTTACACCACCGTTTCAGCTTTTCCCTTTACGCCTTGCGGCGCAGGTGGGAGTCTTCTTTTCTGCGGCGCTTTCCGTCGGATCACTCCGCCCGGCCGTTAGCCGGCATCCCGCCCTCTGGAGCCCGGACTTTCCTCACGCGTGCTGCAAGCAGCACATCGCGCGACCGTCTGGCCCACTCAGCAGTGCAAGAGTGTAGCACACCGTTGCCGCAGGCAATGGCACAACACAAGCGTTCGACACGATAAACCAAGAACCACGCCATGCAGTACAATAGGGTTGTCGATGGGCAACGTCGTCAGTCGAGACGCGACCGCGCTCCGCACCCCTCCGTCTACTCGGTGCGTTCCCGCCTCCTCCCCGAGGCGGGATGTCGGCATTTTTCACGCACCGACAACCCAATAGCCTGTGGATGGCATGAGCAGCATCGTGCATCTCGGCGCCAAATGCAAAAAGGGACCCGTCCATTACGGACGGGTCCCTTAAAACAAGTGATCGTCAAACCGATTTACTCGGCGTCGGTCTCCTCGTCCTTCTTCTCGGAAGGAAGCGGGGTAACCTCGATCTCGACGCCCAGAGTCTCAGCAGCGGACTTCATGGACAGGGAGATACGACGACGGTCGAGGTCGATCTCCATGACCTTGACCTGAACCTTGTCGCCCACGTGGGTGACCTGAGAAGGCTGATCGACGTGCTTGTTGGCCATCTCGGAGATGTGAACCAGGCCCTCGATGCCCTCGCCCAGGTCGACGAAAGCGCCGAACGGGACAAGCTTGGTCACAGTGCCCTCGACGATAGCGCCGACGGGGTACTTCTTGACCAGTGCACGCCACGGATCCTCGGTGGTCTGCTTGAGACCCAGGGAGATGCGCTCGCGGTTGAGGTCGACGTCGAGAACCTCGACCTCGACCTCCTGGCCGACCTTGACAACCTCGGAAGGATGGTTGACGTGGTTCCAGGAGAGCTCGGAGATGTGGATGAGGCCGTCGATACCGCCGAGGTCGACGAAGGCGCCGAAGTCGACGATGGAGGAAACGGTGCCCTGGAGACGCATGCCAGACTTGAGCTTGGACAGGATCTCGGAGCGCTCGGCCTTACGGGACTCCTCGAGCACGACGCGACGGGAGAGGACGACGTTGTTGCGGTTGCGGTCCATCTCGATGACGCGAGCCTCGATGCGGGTACCCATGTAGGAGGTGAGGTCCTTGACGCGACGGAGGTCAACGAGGGAAGCGGGCAGGAAGCCACGCAGGCCGATGTCGAGGATCAGGCCGCCCTTGACAACCTCGATAACCTCGCCCTCGACGTTCTCGCCGGAGTTGAACTTCTCCTCGATGCGGTTCCAAGCACGCTCGTACTCGGCACGCTTCTTGGACAGGACCAGACGACCGTCCTTGTCCTCCTTCTGGAGAACCAGAGCCTCGATAGGATCACCGAGTGCAACGATGTCTGCAGGGTTAGCGTCCTTGCGGATGGACAGCTCGCGGACCGGAATAACGCCCTCGGACTTGAATCCGATGTCAACGAGCACCTCGTCATGCTCGATCTTAACGACAGTGCCGTTAACGAGATCGCCCTCATCAAAGTCGGTAATCGTACCGTCGATGAGGTTGTTCATCTCCTCCTCATTGACATCGTCAAGAGAGAAAATGGACGAGTTCTGAATCTCACTCAAAGGTGGACCCCTTTCGAACTACGGGGCCCCGATTGCTAGGACCTACAGAAGGGTGCGACAAGCACACAACGTTTAGGAACACTCGGGAGCCAACAGATACTAATGTGACGCTTATGCAATCACGTTCGTATAGGTTACGGGGAAATGAGTTCGATTTCAAGCGTGAACTGCGATTTTTTACTCGTGTGGAGACTTTTTCGTAATCTTATGAACACACGTCTCCACAACTTGACGATAACCAGCCAGGCATTTGGCTTTGGGGTAAAGTATCCGGAGCCAACGACTCTAGATCTAATTTACGAGAAAGGTGCCCGCGTGCTCAAAGCAGTCGTTTTCGATATGGACGAGACGCTTCTTAGCATCAACCTCAACGCGTTCATCCTTCGCTATTTTAAGGATGTCTCATCGATGCTCGCGGATATCGGGCGCCGCAGCCGCGGTGGCACGATGGCACGCCTCGGCACCATCTTGGTCGACCTCAACGCCAATCGCCGCAGCGGCACGGACAATCGCACCAATCTTGAGTTTTACCAAGAAGAGGTCGAGCGCCGATGCGGGATCCGCCTCTCCGATCCCCTCATCTACGAGGCGTTTACCTACTATGACCGCGAAGTTCTTCCGTACAAGAACGACGATGTCATTAACGCCCACGCTATGCCGGGCGCGCACGTCGCGCTCCAGGCCGTACAGGACGCTGGACTGCGTTGCGCGCTCTTTACCAACCCCAGCTTTCCCCAGGGGGCCATCGAGTGCCGCATGGGCTGGGGCGACCTGGCCGACGCCCCCTTTGAGCTCGTCACGCACATGGGAAACGCCACCCGCTGCAAGCCCGATGCCACCTACTATCTAGAGCAGCTTCAGGTGATGGGGCTCGAGCCGCACGAGGTCCTTATGGTGGGCAACGACCCCAAGCGCGACTTCCCGTCCCCCGATTGCGGCATCCAAACCGCCTTTGTGGGCCAAGGCAAGCCCAGCCGAGCCACTTGGCGCGGAACCATGGAAGACTTCGCCCGCGACTTCAACGCCGTAATCGAAGCCTTCTACGAACACCAAGTAGCCGACGAACTGTCGTAGGACCCCTCGCTCCAAACAAAATAACGCCGCAGGTTGAGCATAAGCCAGCGAAAACGCCCCTAAGCGAGCAATGTGCCTTGAAAGAGGAGGGCATAGGCCTTGTGGCCATGCCCGACGATTGAAAGGTAGATTGCCGCTTAGGGGCGTTTGCAGCGTCGACCGGTTACGCGGTTTGGTAAAACCGCGTAACTAACAAACCTGGGTTTTGCCGATCATGATGTTGAGGATCTCGACGTCGGTATCTTTCATACCCACACGGCCCACGTAGCCCATGCTGGCGATTGTCTGCTCAACGGTATCTTGGATCAGGCCCTCGCCGGCGCGGAAGCCGCGACCCTGCATGGCCATATCATGGCCCAGAATCGCCGCATCAACGGCAGCAGAGATCTTGGCGGCACAGCTCGCCTTGGCGCCGTCGCACACGATGCCGCCAACGTTGCCGAGCGTATTCGAGACCGTCGCGCCAATCTGCTCGCGCGTGCCACCGCACAGCCAGGTAATCGCGGCGCCGGCGCCGCACGCGGCGCAAATAGCACCGCAAAACGCCGAGAGCGCACCAATATAGCTCTTGATATGCACGGCGATAAGATCGGACAGCATCACGGCGCGCACCAGGCGCTCGTGGTCGCAACGCAGGTACTCGGCATACTCCATGACGGGCAATGCGCAGGTAATGCCCTGATTGCCCGAGCCGCACACAATGGCGACCGGCAGCGCGCAGCCGTTCATGCGGGCGTCGGACCCGGCGGCCGCACGGGCACGGGCACGGCAGGCGACGTCATCGGCACGAGCACCCAGCAGCGTACGACCAACCTCGGCGCCCCAAGCGTGCGCAAGGCCCTCGGCACTGATTGCGCCATTCAGCTCAATCTGACGCTCAACGGCAGAGCGGGCGTCCTCAATGTCACCGTCCTCGATAAAGTCGATGATGGACTCAATGCTCATAGGGGTATCGGCCTTATCCGCCGCACGCTCGGCCACCACGCGCTCGGCGCAGGCGGCACACTCCCCCGCCGACTTGCCGCATACCGGAATACCATCGAGCGTATGGCACGTGACATTAGTGTGGTGATCGGTAATCTCGACGACCGCGGTATGGCCCCCAGCCGTGGCAGTCACCTTGATGTAGAGGTTGGGCACACCCTCGACAAGCGACACATCGCAGTAGTCGGCGTCGGCGAGGAGCTCGGCCACGCGAGCACGGTCTTCATCGTTAACGCTCTCGAGCACCTCGAGCGCGCTCTTGGCGTCGCCGCCCACGGCACCCAGCACGCCCGCGGCCTCAATACCGTGCATACCGCCCGAGTTGGGCACGGTCACGCTCTTAACGTTCTTGATGATGTTGCCCGAGCAGGCAACGTCCATATGATCGGGTTCGCAACCGAGTGTCTGACTCGCCAGCGCCGCTGCATAGGCAACGGCAATGGGCTCGGTGCAGCCGAGCGCGCAGACAAGTTCGCGGTTCAAAACATCGCAAAACGCGGCATCACGGATGGAATCGGTAGGCATAGGTATCTCCTGCTTGCATAACGGGCTGGGCTCTCATAATAGTTAGCTCCTTTATTTGATAACAATGCATCAAAAACCGCAACCATGGTTCCGGCAGACGGCGCTCAAGCGCAAACTGACGACATTCATTCACGAGAAGCCAGTCTTGTTGCCTGCTAAAGCGTTTGACCAAAAAACGCTCGAGCGTTTACTCAAAAGTCGCGCTATCATGCAGTCGAACGCGGTAAACACCTTTAGCATTTGCGCCGCACAGACCAGAGAGGAACCATCCATGAAGATCGGTATCGGTAACGACCACGCCGCCGTCGAGCTCAAGAACATCATCTCCGAGCACCTGAAGGAGCGCGGCTGTGAGGTCGTGAACTTTGGAACCGACACCTCCGAGAGCTTCGATTACCCCATCGCCGGCTACAAGGTGGGTAAGGCCGTGGCCAACGGTGACGTCGACCTGGGTATCCTGATCTGCGGTACCGGCGTCGGCATCAGCCTGGCTGCCAACAAGGTGGAGGGCGTTCGCGCCGTCGTGTGCTCCGAGCCCTTCAGCGCCAAGCTCTCCCGCATGCACAACAATACCAACGTGCTCGCTTTTGGCGCCCGCGTCGTGGGCTCCGAGCTCGCCAAGATGATCGTCGACGAGTGGCTCGACGCCGAGTTTGAGGGTGGTCGTCACGAGCGTCGCGTTAACCTCCTCAACGAGATCGATCACACGCGCGCCCTTAAGATCGTCGACGAAGCCTAAACTATTCAGTGCCACAAGCTAACAGCAGGGGCCCGCTCGGAACACATGTCCGAGCGGGCCCCTGCATAGATTTTGGAATAAAAGGGCGCCGCGGATGGAGTTCCGCGGCGCCCAAGCCACACGCTAACAGCTTTAAGGAGTCAAAGCTGGTTTAGCCAAAGAAGCGCTTGATCTCAATCTCGGCGTTCTCCAGGCAGTCGGAGCCGTGGATCACGTTGGCGTTGACATCGACGGCAAAGTCGCCGCGGATGGTACCAGGAGCAGCCTCAAGCGGGTTGGTAGCGCCCATGAGGGTGCGCATCTTAGCAACAGCGGAGAGACCGGAAACGACCATCTTGACGACCGGACCGCTCGTCATAAAGTCGCAGAGACCGCCAAAGAAGGGCTTGTCGGCCAGATGGGCGTAGTGCTCCTCGACGGTAGCGCGCTCGAGCGTGGTCATCTCCATGCGCTCGATGACAAGGCCGCTGCGCTCAATGCGAGCAACGATCTCGCCGATCTTACGGTCGCGCACGGCGTCGGGCTTAATCATGATGAAGGTCTTCTCGATAGCCATAAAAGTAGCCTTTCAAGTAGGTTCGCGCGTGCCCAAGTCCCATTCCGGCACCCGCCTGGACTGCATCGTAACAGAGTTTTAGCTGCAGTTAAACAAAAAGCTGTTTATTGAAACGTTGCAATTTATTAAAGCGCTCCATATGTGTCACTTCTGTTTCGAAGCCCGATTAGAGTACCATCCGACCGCCCATCAACCGCATCGAACAGAGCAGGCGGTCGGTTGCCGCCCGCGAACGTAACCCCTTCACAACCTGCCCAAAGGTCCTACAGAAGTTCTCGACAAGCCCCTCCCCCATAGCAACAAAATACGGGCGCCCACATCAGCAGGCGCCCGTAAAGTGAAAACGATTTATCAATAAATGGCCAAAACGGCTTAAGCCAAATCCCTACTTTACCCCGTGGCCCATCTCGACGACCTTAGTCAGTGACCCAAATACACCCTCGTCAGCCACGAGCTGTGCCTCGGCGCGATCAAGCTGCACGGCAACGGCGGCAGGGGCGGTGCCGCCCTCGGTCGTGCGCGCGGCGACAATCGACGGGATGTCGAGCGCCTCGGTAATGTCGCGCTCAAAGAGCGGGCTTGCCTCCTGGAACACCTCAAACGGCAGGTCCTCAAGATTGCAGCCGCGCTTCTCGCACATCAGGACCAGATGGCCCACCACGGCATGTGCCTCGCGGAACGGCAGGCCACGCTTGGCCAGGTAATCGGCAACATCGGTGGCGGCAAGGTGCCCCACGCCGCACTCGCGCGCCATGGCATCCTCGTTGACGGTCCAAGTCGAAATCATTCCGGCCATAACGGACAGGCACTGCATGAGCGTATGGGCGGTATCGAGCGCGCCCTCCTTGTCCTCCTGCAAGTCCTTGTTATAAGCAAGCGGCAAGCCCTTCATGGTTACCAGCAGCTGCACCAGGTTGCCGTACACGCGACCGCTCTTGCCGCGGATAAGCTCGGCAAAGTCGGGGTTCTTCTTCTGCGGCATGATAGACGAGCCGGTGGAGTAGGAGTCTGAAAGCGTGATAAAGCCAAATTCGGAGCTCGACCACAGCACGATCTCCTCGGAAAGACGCGACAGGTGCATCGCCATGACGGATCCGGCGTAATGCAGATCGAGCAGGAAATCACGGTCGGAAACCGCATCGAGCGAGTTGGGAATCACGCCCGCAAAGCCAAGTTCAGCAGCCGTCATCTGGCGATCGAGCGGATAGCTCGTACCGGCAAGCGCGGCAGCACCCAGCGGGCAGTTGTCGGCGGCATCAAAGGCGGCCTTCAGGCGCGTAAAGTCGCGCGCGAACATCCAGGAATACGCCAGCAGATGATGCGACAGCAGCACGGGCTGAGCGTGCTGCATGTGCGTGTAGCCCGGCAAAATCACCTTGTCGTACTTCTTAGCCGCATCCACCAGCACATGGCGCAGCTCAAGATTGGCCTCCATGAGCTCCTTGGCCAGCGCCTTGACGCCCAGGCGCGTATCGGTCGCCACCTGGTCGTTGCGCGAACGCCCAGTATGCAAGCGCTTGCCAGCCTCGCCGATGCGACGCGTCAGCTCGCTCTCGATGGACATATGAATGTCCTCATCGTTGATATCGAAGGTGAAGTTGCCGGCATCGATATCCTGTTCGATTCCGGTCAGGCCCTTGGCAATCGCCTGCTCGTCCTCGGCACTGATGATGCCTTGGGTCGCCAGCATTTTGGCATGCGCCTTAGAGCCGGCGATATCCTGCTTATAGAGATGTTTGTCGACCGGCAGCGATGCGCCAAACTCCTGCGTGACCTCGGCCACGCCCGCCTCAAAACGACCGCCCCAAAGAGCCATGGAACCGTCTCCTTTCTCCAAATACCAAAACAAGCGTCCAAAGCAATGTGCCCTGTCGCTAAAGCGATTTATCAACCGCTAGTTTTACACACTCCCTGCCGCGCGCGGAGCCATGTAGCTAATTTGCAAAGAAGTGACGCACCATGCACTTGGCGCCCAACGTCTCCCTCCGGATGTTGCCCTGCGAACCATCGATCCAGGCCTTCAGGCTCATAGGAACGTCCTCGACCCTTACAGCATCGAACTCGGGCGCGAGGGCAAGCAAAGCATGCGCGATAGCATTGAACATAATGGATACTCCTCATATATATAGGCACAGAGCCGCCAAATTGATAGAAGGAGCCCCGCCGGACAACCCCGGCGGGGCTCGGATTCAGCCGCAGACGCGGCATCATATATGCGGGCGGAACGTAGGGGCCACCGATGTTAAGAAGTGTCAGCAAGCATAACGAAAGGTAGGGACCCCGTGCGCCCGTTATGTATCACGCGGATGGGCCGCGCGGATACCAAGGGAAGGAGGCGCTAGGCCTGGGCGGCAGTAGAGCTGGGGCCCTGGACCTTTGCCCACGTCTTGAGCGACAGCGTATCGATCTCGATAAAGCCGGCGCTGGCCTTCTCGTCAAACGTGGTGTCGCGGTCGTAGGTAGCCAGACCGTAGTCGTAGAGGCTGAAGGGGCTCTTGCGGCCGACGACATGGCAGTTGCCCTTAAAGAACTTAAGGCGGACAGTGCCGGTCACGAACTTCTGGGTATCGGCCATAAAGGCATCGAGCGCGTTTTTGAGCGGGCTGTACCACTGGCCGTTGTACACGGCGGTGGCCCAATCCTGCTCGAGCTTGATCTTGGTCTTGAGCAGGTCGCCCTCGACGCAGATGTCCTCGAGCGCCTTGTGGGCGGTGATGAGCGTCAGGGCGCCGGGAACCTCGTAGCACTCGCGGCTCTTAAGGCCCACCAGGCGATCCTCGACCAGATCGAGACGGCCAAAGCCATTGTCGCCGGAGATCTTGTTGAGGGCGATGACGATCTCAGAGAGCTTCATCTTCTTGCCGTCGACGGCGACGGGCTTGCCGGCCTCAAACTCAATCTCGGTGTAGGTCGGGGTGTCCGGGGTGTCCTCGGGATTCTTGGTCATAACCCAGGCGTCGTCGAGCGGCTCATTCCAGGGATCCTCCAGGTGACCGCACTCAATGGCACGACCCCACAGGTTGTCGTCGATGGAGTAGGGGTTGTCGTTGGCACCCTCGGGAACCGGCACGTTGTGAGCGTGGGCATAGGCGACCTCGTCGGGACGGCACTTCAGGTCCCACTCGCGAACCGGGGCGATAACCTTGAGCTCGGGGTCGAGGGCCTTGACGGCAGCCTCGAAGCGGACCTGGTCGTTACCCTTGCCGGTGCAGCCGTGGGCGACGTAGGTCGCGCCAAACTCGTGAGCGACCTCGACAAGCTTCTTGGCGAGCAGCGGGCGAGACAGGGCGGAGAGCAGCGGGTACTTGTTCTCGTACATGGAGTTTGCAGCGATGGCCTTAGTCAGGAACTCATCGGAGAACTCGTCGCGCAGGTCGAGCACCTGGCAATCGAGAACGCCCAGGTCGAGCGCCTTCTGCTTCTTGGCATCCAGTCCGGTCTCTTCCTGGCCCACGTTGCCGCAGACGCAAACGACATCGAGATTCTTCTCGTCCTGGAGCCACTTGACACATACGGATGTATCAAGACCACCGGAATATGCGAGAACGACTTTTTCCTTGCTCATGGCTGTTTCCTTTCGCCCTTGGTAGCTAGTTAGAACATCGGTCAGTTGCAAGTCATTTCAAGGCCATATACCGTGCAATATCAGGTTAAATAGCAAAAATCAGCACATACATGCCCTAGAAACATGCAGCAATGTCGTGCTAAAACCCAACGACCTCAAAATGACTCTGTTGAGGCATTGCGCCCCATGCGGACAGAGACGATTGTTATCGTCGTCGGGAAATTGCGCGCTGGCGTCGGATGGCATTGTCTGCAGTGGTGATGATCTTTACGAACTGCATCTGCCTCTCCTTTCACGTATCGCCGGGCGCAATTCAAATATCGTAAACGGTACCTTTTACTCGGTAAGCGGTTGTTTTTCCGTCTCCGTTTTCGATGGTCGCTATATTACGCTAAAGTGCCCACAGCACAAGCGACAAATTCAAATTTCTGAAAAGTTTTTTCATTACTTTGTGAAGCGTGGTGCAAATACGCACCATTCCTGCGAAAATACGCTCGACTACTAGTTGATGGTTATAACGTCTGAAACAATCTCGAAACGAAAGGCGCATTTTTATGCAAACTTACGAATCGGACGCCAACATCGGCAACATTAAGATTCTCGCCGTCGATATGGACAAGACGCTGCTGACCGACGAGCGTGTGCTGCCCCAGGGTCTTGATGAGCGCCTGGACAAGCTCGCCGACGCCGGCATCGTATTCTGCCCCGCCAGCGGACGTCCCGCCCCCAAGCTCGAGGAGATGTTCGAGGGCATCAAGAACCGCCTCGCCTTTTGTCCCGACAACGGAGCTTGCGTGATCTATCGCGGCAGCTATATCTATAAGAGCAATATCGACGTAGAGCTGTATCAGCAGGTCTTGAACCGTGCCTCGGAGGATCCTCGCGCTGTCCCCGTCCTGTGCTGCTTCGACGAGTTCTACGTGCTTGCCCGCGACCATCAATACCACGACGAGATCAGCGTCTACTACAACACAATCAACTACGTCGACAGCTTTGAGGGCATTGATTTCGAGTCCAACAAGATTTCGGTCTTCTTCCCCGGCTACGACGCCGAGCCCGCTTTCCGCGAGACCTATAGCCCCGAGTTCTCGGATAAGCTCTACGTCACCAACGCCGGGCGCGAGTGGATCGACTTTATGAACCTGGGCGTCGACAAGGGCGCCGGCGTCGCTCACCTGTGCGAGCACCTGGGCATCGATATTGCCGATGCTGCCGCCGTGGGTGATACCTACAACGACATCCCCATGCTGGAGCGCGTCGGTCACAGCTTTATCGTGGACAATGCCGAGGAGCACATGAACGCGCACGCCAAGTGGCGCATTCCGAGCAACAACGACGGGGGCGTACTGACGCTCATCGACGCCATCCTGGCGGCTCGTTAACGTGGCTCGTTGGGCCTGGCCGGGCGGCACGGGTTAACTTTTCGCTCGGTCAGGTCCTGCGCAAGACGAAAGCCACATTAAGTGGCTTTCTTTGCGTGCGGAATCTACGAAAAGTTAACCCGTGCCGCCCGGCCAGGCCCTAGGTTTACTTACCTGCCGCCAAGATGGCGTCTTGAGTGTCTAGATACTTAGGCTGAATTTAATTGAACGAAGGACGCTCCTTGTTGATAAGGGGCGTCCTTCTGTTTTTGGTTACTTTGGAACTGTGGTTGCTTCCCTATTTAGCGTCGGCCCAGGTTATGCCGGTGCTGGCTTCGGCGATTAGGGGGACGCGGAGGTCTACTACGTGTTCCATGACGTCGCGGACCATGGTGGTCAGGCGCTCGACTTCATCGACGGGGCACTCAAAGTCCAGTTCGTCGTGTACCTGCAAGATCATGTGGGCGGCAAAGCCCTCCTCTTCCAGACGGCGGCTTACGCGGGCCATCGCGATCTTGATGATGTCGGCGGCGGTTCCCTGCATGGGGTGGTTCATGGCCGTGCGCTCGCCAAAACCGCGGAGTTGCGGGTTTTTGGCCTTGAGCTCCGGAATATGACGACGGCGGCCGTACATGGTCTCGGCGTAGCCCGTCTGCTTGGCGCGCGCCACCACGTTGTCGAGGAATGTACGCACGCCCGGGTAGGCCTCGTAGTAGCGGTCGATCATGTCACGCGCCTCGGCCATCGAGATATGCAGCGACTGTGACAGACCATAGGCCTGCTGGCCGTACACGATGCCAAAGTTCACGGCCTTGGCGCGACTGCGCAGGTCGGGCGTTACCTCGGACACCGGCACACCAAATACGCGCGCCGCCGTCTCGGCATGGAAGTCCTCGCCCTCGTTAAAGGCGCGCACCAAGTGCTCGTCACCCGAGAGATGTGCCAGCAGACGCAGCTCTATCTGCGAGTAGTCCACCGCCAAAAAGACGCTTCCCTCGCCTGCCGAAAACGCCGTCTTGACGGTACGACCCAGCTCCGAGCGCGTCGGGATGTTCTGCAGGTTCGGGTCGCTCGAGGACAGACGCCCCGTTGCCGTGATGGTCTGGTTGTACGTGGTGTGCACGCGACCGTCACCACGGCGCAGCGGGCCCAGCGTATCCAGATAGGTGGACTTGATTTTGGACTTTTCACGCCAATCCAAGATCAGACGCACGATTTCGTGGTCGCGGGCAAGGTCGCTCAACACCTTGGCGTTGGTCGAATAGTAGCCGCGCTTAGTCTTCTTGAGGCCCTTGGTCGGAAGCCCCATCACATCAAAGAGCACATGCGACAGCTGCATGGGACTGCCAATATTAAAGGTCTCGTCACCCGCCAGGTCGCGAATGCTGCGCTCGACCTCGGTGATCTGGGTCGCCAGGCCCTCGGACAGATTACGCAGGCGGTCGGGATCCACGAGCATTCCCGCGCGCTCCATCTTGGCAAGCACCGGCACGAGCGGCATCTCGATGCCATCGAACACGTTGGCGGCATTCTCACGGGCCATGCACTCGCGCAACGGCGTCACGAGCGCCAGCGTCAGAGCCGCAGTACGGGCGGCAGGCGCTGGAGCGTCCTCACCAGCACCCTCTGCACCGCGCGCCGCAGGCAACGCCATCTGCAGATACGTATCGGCAAGATATGCCTCATCGAACTCGGAGCGATCGGAATCCAGCAGATAGGCAGCGACCACGGTATCGAAGATACGCGTGGAATCGGCAGCGAGCGGATCCATGAGCTCGGGCTCAGAAGAATCGATGGGCGAAAGCTCGTGCAGCAGCGCCTTCGTATCCGGGCTCGCCACGCGGCCCTCCATAAACAGGCGCGCAAGCACGCCGGCGATCACACCGTGAGCGAAGTTGAAGCCATCGACTACGGCA
Organism: uncultured Collinsella sp.; assembly: GCA_958427975.1. Lineage (GTDB taxonomy): Bacteria > Actinomycetota > Coriobacteriia > Coriobacteriales > Coriobacteriaceae > Collinsella. Next base: position 28,635 of record CAUAEH010000020.1, read on the forward strand.
GTGGAGGCGCCGTCGCCCTCCTCGAGCGCGAACAGGCCCTTGGACGTCGCCAACCACAGCGTGCGCGTCAGTCCAAAGAGCGCGCCCTCTTCCTTATCGTCGTCCACCACGGCGGCGACCCACTCGCCCGCCTCGATCGCACGCGAAACCTCGGACGCCACGGCAGCAAGCGCCTCGGCATCGCCGGCAGCGGTGCGCTCAATCGTGGGCATCTCAAACATACTGGAGACAGCAGCAGCCCCGCCCTCGCCGCCGATCAGCGCCAAGAAACGGTTCTGCATGGCGGTGATACCAAGCGTGCCCAGCGCAGCGGAAACCTCATCGGCAGAATACGCCGGGAAGGACGTCGCCTCAAAATCGAGCTCAACGGGCGCATCGGTGCGGATGGTCGCGACCTTGCGGCTCAGCAGCGCGTCGTCGATGTGCGCGCGCAGGTTCTCGCCCATCTTGCCCTTGACCTCGTCGGCATGCGCGATGACTTCGTCCAGGCTACCGTACTTCGCAATGAGCGCACTCGCCTTTTTGGGACCGATGCCCGGTACACCGGGGATGTTGTCGGACGTATCGCCCTTTAGACCGTAAAAATCGGGCACGAGCGCCGGCGTAATGCCGTGATACAGGTCGTCCACGCTCTCGGGCGTCATGATCGCCACGTCAGACAGGCCCTTGCGGGTCGAGACCACGTTGACGTGCTCGGTCACGAGTTGATACATGTCGCGGTCGCCGGTCACCAGTAGCATGTCGCAGCCGGCCTGCTCGCCCAGGCGCGCCATGGTTCCCAGGATATCGTCGCCTTCCCAGCCCTCGGACTGCAGAATCGGCACGTTGAGCGCACCGAGCAGCTCCTTGATCATAGGGAACTGCGCATGCAGATCGGGGTCCATGGGCGGGCGTTGCGCCTTATACTGCGGCAGCATCTCCATGCGCACGCGCGGCTTACCCTTGTCAAACGCCACGACCACACCGTCGGGGTTAAAGGCATCAATCATCTTAAGAAACATGTTCAGAAAGCCAAAGATCGCGTTGGTGGGGCGACCGTCCGGCGCGTTCATGGTCGGCGGCACGGCGTGAAAGGCGCGGTGCATGAGCGAGTTGGCGTCGATAACGGCAAAAGTGCGGCGCTTGTCAGACATATTAAATACCTCGCTTTGGGCTGGGCACGGTTTGCTCACTCCAGTTTACACGCTCCCCGCCCCGCGGCCACCTCACATCAAGCTCCCCCGCCACCGTGAGCCCGCGCGTGATACGATGGCTCACGGTACATCAACCAGCACGATCGATCCGAAAGGAGCCTGCGTCATGGAGCGTCCCTGCGCATGGAAAAAGTACACGCCACAGCAAGTCGAGGAGCTCGAGGAGCTTTGCCGCGGCTATAAGCAGTTTTTGAGCGAGAACAAGACCGAGCGCCTGTGCGTCAAGACCGGTATCAAGATGGCCGAGGAGGCGGGCTACGTCAATCTGGAGACCGTGATCGCCGAGGGCCGCGCGCTCAAGGCCGACGACAAGGTGTACGCCGCCAATCACGGCAAGGACCTCATGCTCGTCAACCTGGGCACCGCCCCGCTCGAGCAGGGCTTTAACATCCTGGGCGCCCACGTGGACTCGCCGCGCCTAGACCTTAAGCAGAACCCCGCCTTCGAAGCCGGCGACATGGCCTACCTCGACACGCACTACTACGGTGGCGTCAAGAGCTACCACTGGGTCGCTTCCCCGCTCGCACTCGTGGGCGTCATCTGCAAAAAGGACGGCACCACCGTCGACATCAACATCGGCGACAAGGCGGACGACCCGGTCTTTACCATCTCCGACCTGCTAATCCACCTCTCGAGCGAGCAGATGGCCAAGCCCGCCAAGGACGCCGTCGACGCCGAGATCCTCGACGTGATCGTGGGCGGCCGCCCCGTCAAGTTTGACGAGGACGACAAGGACGCCCCCAAGGAGCCCGTCAAGCAGATGTTCCTGGACATCCTCAAGGAGCAGTACGACGTCGAGGAGGAGGACTTCCTCTCCGCCGAGATCGAGGTCGTGCCCGCCGGCCCGGCCCGCGACATGGGCCTCGACCGCTCCATGATTCTGGGCTATGGCCATGACGACCGCGTCTGCGCCTATCCGTCCATGCTCGCCCAGATAAACGTCGCCAACGTGGAGCGCACGAGCATCACACTCATCGTCGACAAGGAGGAGATTGGCTCCGTGGGTGCCACCGGCATGACGAGCCGCTTCTTCGAGAACACCGTCGCCGAGATCATGACGCTCGCCGGCGAGGATAGCCCGCTGGCCCTGCGCCGTGCACTCGCTCACAGCCGCATGCTCTCCTCCGACGTGTCCGCCGGCTTCGACCCGGGCTACGCCGGCAAGTTCGAGACCAAGAACGCAGCCTTCATGGGTCGCGGCCTGTGCTTTAACAAGTACACGGGCAGCCGCGGCAAGGGCGGTTCAAACGACGCCGACGCCGAATACGTGGCCCTCGTCCGCGACATCATGGACGAGGCCGGCGTGGACTTCCAGACCTGCGAGCTCGGTCGCGTCAACGCGGGCGGCGGCGGCACCATCGCCTACATCATGGCCAAGTACGGCATGAACGTCATCGACTCCGGCGTTGCCGTCCTGTCCATGCATGCCCTGTGGGAGGTCGCCAACAAGGCCGACATCTACGAGGCCTACCGCGGCTACAAGGCCTTCCTCGAGCGCGCCTAACCAACCCTTCATCAGTTGCGGTGAAATACGGACTAAACTGGCCCATAAACGACCAAAACAGACCGTATTCCACCGCAACTTCTTTTTTGGCAGAGGAGAGTCCATGCTGCAGGTCATCATTTCGCCCGCCAAGCAAATGCGCGCGGCCCAAGATGCTTTTGAAGTCCTGGGCATTACACCCTTTGCGCGCGAGACAGCTCGCCTCCACCGCGCACTGCTAGATATCGAGCGGAATGAAGGCAGCGGCGGCCTGCAGGCGCTATGGAACGTGAGCGACAGGCTGCTTACAACGTGCCTGGATACGCTTCACGAATTTATGCCCGTCCTGAGCGATGCCGGCCTCGCCGATCCCGATATCGCGCGTCGAATCTCCCCTGCCGTCATGTCCTATCACGGCATTCAATACCAAAGCATGGCGCCCGAGGTCATGGATGCCGCACAGCTCGACTGGCTGCAAAACCATCTCTGGATCCTCTCGAGCCTTTACGGATGCGTGCGCCCCTTTCATGCCGTTGAACCGTATCGGCTGGAGATGGGCGCGAAGCTTGCCGTCGACAATGCCCGAGACCTCTACGCGTTTTGGGGCGACAAGCTCGCACGGGTCATCGCTCCGGCGGGCTCCAACGCTACAATCGTCAACCTCGCCAGCGTAGAGTATGCCAAAGCCGTTCTGCCCCACCTCGCGGGCGACGCCGCAGCCGTCACATGCCTCTTTGGCGAAGGCATCCGCAACGGCAAGCCCATCCAGCGCTCGACCGCCAGCAAAAAGGCACGCGGCTCCATGGTGCGCTGGATGGCAGAAAACAAGCTCGAGGATGTAGACGAACTCACCGCGTTCGACGTTGGTTATCGCCACTTTCCCGAGCTTTCAAATAAAAACACTTTGGTCTTCCTGAACGAACAGGCCTTGTAGGACCACCGCTACTTTTAAATGTGCTGCCTAGGCACGGCGTCTATTCCGCCAAGCCGTCGGCTTTGGCAATTTCATTTGTCGAGCCGTCCTGATAGGTAATCTTGACATGCTCCACCTCGGACACCTTGACGCCCGACGGGGCCCCAGGCGCCATTCCGTCAGCGCGATATCCATCGTCGTGGGCACATCCCCTTTATCTTTGAGCTCGACTGACAGCGTCTTAAGCGACGCATCGAAGGTCACGCGCTCGATCTCTTCACCAGGAATGGAACCACCGCTTAGCTGCAGCTGGACAAATCCATCGCACGGATACCAATAGTCGCCGGGAGCTGCCACCGTGTTACCGCCAGCGACCTTCACCGTCATGATCGGTAGGCTATCATCAGCCTCGAACTCCCAGGCGGCGGCGCCGCAACCGCCAAACGTCCAGATACAAAAGGCAATCACCAGCACGGCAAGCACCGCAAAACCAATCGCGACAAGGCCATGGTGCGCGCGGCTCTCCTCGGCCGATACATCCCACTGCGTCTCTCGATATAGATGCTTGTCTTCCATGTTCGCCTCCCCACAGGCACGCTCGTTGGCCCAATCGTACCCATTCAGGCTATACTTGAGCCCATTACATAAACGGGGAGCTTGCAGGACAGGACGGCAGGCTGAGATTGGGCGCGCCCGCCCTGACCCGCAAACCTGATATGGGTAATGCCAACGAAGGGAGCCGTGCCAATGAGCACACAGACCGAGCCCAAGCTCGTCACGCAAATCGACTTCGCCCGCGCCGGGCAGATTACGCCGCAGATGAAGGAAGTCGCCGAGCGCGAGCATCGCGACCCCGAGTACATCCGCGAGCGCGTGGCCGACGGCCGCATCGCCATTCCCGCCAACATCGTGCACATCAAAAAGGGCATGCGCGCCTTTGGTGTCGGTGAGGGCCTGTCCACCAAGGTCAACGTCAACCTGGGCATCTCGGGCGACAAGGCCGATGCCGCCGAGGAATGGAAGAAGGTCAAAATTGCCGAGGACTTTGGCGCCGACGCCATCATGGACCTCTCCAACTCGGGCAAGACGCGCCAGTTCCGCCAGCAGCTCATCGACGAGACGCCGCTCATGGTGGGCACGGTGCCGATGTACGACGCCATCGGCTACATGGAAAAGCCGCTGGTCAAGCTGACCAAGGACGACCTGTTCGAAGTCGTGCGTGCGCATGCCGAGGACGGCGTGGACTTTATGACCATCCACTGCGGCATCAACAAGTCGGTCACCAAGACCTTTAAGGAGACCGGCCGCCTGATGAACATCGTGAGCCGCGGCGGCTCGCTGCTGTTTGGCTGGATGGAGGTCACCGGTAACGAGAACCCGTTCTATGAGTTCTACGACGAGTTGCTCGAAATCTGCCACGAGTACGACGTGACGATTTCGCTCGGCGACTCCTGCCGCCCGGGCTGCCTCTACGATTCCAACGATGCCACCGAGACCGCCGAGATGATCGAGCTGGGCAAGCTGTGCAAGCGCGCCTGGGCCGCCGGCGTCCAGGTTATGGTCGAGGGGCCGGGCCATATGGCGCTCGACGAGATCGCCGCCAACATGAAGCTGCAGAAGCGCCTGTGCCACAACGCCCCGTTCTATGTGCTGGGGCCGCTCGTGACCGATATCGGTGTGGGCTACGACCACATCACCGCCGCCATCGGTGGCGCCATCTCCGCGAGCTCCGGCGCCGACTTCCTGTGCTACGTGACACCGGCAGAGCACCTGTGCCTGCCCAACGCCCAGGATGTGCTCGACGGCCTCATGGCCACTAAGATTGCCGCGCACGCCGCCGATATCGCCAAGAAGGTACCACACGCCCGCGACATGGACGACAAGATGGGCCAGGCACGCCGCAAGCTCGACTGGGATGCCATGTGGAAGTGCGCTCTCGACCCGGTCACCGGCAAGAAGCGCTACGAGGAGTCCCCTGCCGCCACTGAGGGCACCTGCACCATGTGCGGCAAGATGTGCGCCGTCCGCACCGTTAACAAGGTGTTCGAGGGCACGACGATCGATCTTGGCATGGAGGATTAGCTTTTTCGAGGTAATCGCCAGCAAGCCTGCTGTAACGCCCGTCAATTGTTGACTTGTGAACATTTGCTTATATTTGCGTAAAGATTGCACCACCCGCCCGGGATCGGCATGCAGCCGGCCCGGGCAACTTTATAATGCAGGTAGAAGACCCATTTGAATCCAACCGAACAAGGGAGCGAACATGGATCGTAGTAAGGTACCTGCCGTCCTGTCTATCGCAGGATCCGATTCCAGCGGCGGCGCCGGCATTCAGGCCGACATTAAGACCATCACGGCGCACCGTCTGTATGCCGAGACGGCCATCACCGCCATCACAGCGCAAAACACACTGGGCGTCACCGCCGTGCAGAATATCTCCCCAGATATCGTAGCCGCGCAAATTGACGCCGTTTTTGACGATATCCGCCCCAACGCCGTCAAG
>CAUAEH010000021.1 GCA_958427975.1 uncultured Collinsella sp.
GACACGCATAAAAAGCCTCCCATTTCTCATGTCCAAGAAATGGGAGGCAGTTCAGCCGAGGAGGGCTTTGTTGTCATCGTTATCTTTGAGCGTGGGCGCCCTGCGTTACAGCCCGCGAATGCGCACGGCCTCGGGCGGAAACTCTTGCTCGCCGGCATCGGTCTTGATGGTCGCGCGGCCCCAGATGTCCAGGCCCGCAAACACACCGACCGCAAGCGGCAAGCCGTTGGGCGACACCGCCGCAACTTGGCGGCCCAGCAGCGGCACCATGTCGAAGTACTCGCCCAGCACCGGGGCCAGCGGGCCGGCAGCGCCCTGTGGCGCGTTGGCGGCAACCGCCCAGGCGTCCACACGGGTCAGCACAGCGGTGGCCAATACCTCGACCAGCGCTTCGTCAGCCACATCCACACCAAGCTCGCCCAGCGCCGCGCGCTCAATATCCACCGTCACGGCACCGAACATGCCCGCGGCACCGGCACCGCCGTTGACGGCGACGCGCGCGAGCGACGTCTCAAACGCAGGCGCGCCGCACACGATGTCACTCGGCCACTGGATACCCACCTTGCCGGCAAGCCCCAGGCCCGGCGTTGCGGCCGTGCCCGCGAGCGCGTCCATCATGCCCATTGCGGCCACAAACGGCAGGCCGTGGAAGGCGTGCATGTTCACATCGGGGCGCACGACCAGCGAAAACGTCAGCGATGCATCGCCCGCGCTCCACGCGCACCAGCCCGCGGACTTGCCCTCGCGGCCCGCGTCACGCGCCGCGTCGAGCTCGGTACCGGCGGAAACAGCATTCATCTCGATCATCTACATACGCCCCAATTCGCCCACGATATGGCCCACGCGATCCTCGGGCTCCTTGACCTCGACGCCGTTGTAGCGGAAGAACCGCGCCGGGTCGTGCATCAGGTCCTCGAGCGGCACCAGCACAAAGTCGCGCTCGCCAATGAGCGGATGCGGCAGGCGCAGCTTCTTGCCGCCGTGGGTCTCGCCGTCCATCCACAGCAGGTCCAAGTCGATGGTGCGCGGACCGTTTGCCTTGGCCTTTTTGGAGCGGTCGCGGCCCAGCTCGGCCTCGATCTTCATAAGCTCGTCAAGCAGCACCAGCGGAGCCAGCTCGGTCTTGATCTCGATGACGGCGTTGGCAAATGCGTCCTGGCGTGTCTCGTAGGCCGGCTCGCTCTCGTAGATGCGCGAGCAGTTGGACACGCAGGTGAGCGGGATCTCGGCAATCATGTCGCGCGCAGCGCGGATGTTGTCGCAGCGATGCCCCAGGTTGGAACCCACGGCCACAAACGCACGGCGCGGTTGCGGCTTGGCAACAGCCCAGTAACCGTTCAGGAACTGCGCAAAGCCCGCGACGTCATGCACGCGCACGATGTTGGCGCCAGCCTGGATGGCGCCCAGGCACACACCAAACGTGGCGGCATCGCGCGCGGCGGCCTCAGTCACGCCCGAGACGGTGCCCACAAAGCGCTTGCGTGACACGGCGCACATGAGCGGATAGCCCAGCGACGCCATCTTGGCGGTCTCGCGCTGGATGACGATGTCTTCGTTGGCCGTCTTGCCAAAGCCCGGACCGGGATCGATGCAGATGCGGTCGCGCGACACGCCGGCGTGGATAAGCGTGCGAGCCTGATCGGACAGAAAACCCATGACGCGGCGCATGATGGGCGCAGAATCGGGCAGGGTAAAGCGGCGGAGCTGCGAGGTGGGCACATAGGCTTCCTCACGGCGGGCACTGCGGCGCATCATGGCGGCCAGGTGGTCGCTGGGCTCTGGTGCGGCTTCGGTAGCTGCGGGCACGGTCTCGGGCGCAGCGGCGGCGGGGGCAGTCTGCTCGGCAGCCGGCGTCTCTGACTCGGACTCGGGCGCGGGCTCCGATTCGCCAAACGGCAGCGAGGGCTGTACCACACCGCCCGGAAGCTTGGCCTCAACCTTGGGCTCGCCCAGCAACTTGCCGCGACGGCGACGGGCCGGCTTCTCGGCCTCGCGCGCGGCCTCGGCAGCCGCTTCGCGTGCCTTCTCGGCAACAAACGCCGCAGCCGAGGTATCGAGCTGCACCGTCGCGTGCGTGCGTGCGGGTGTGGCGACCTCGCCGGCGTGCATTACGATGACGCCGCAGGTGCTCGTCTTAACGAACTCAACCATCTTGGGATCGGTGAAACCCGTCACGTCGTTGACAATCGAAGCACCGCAGCGCACAGCCGCCTTGGCAACCGCCACATGACGCGTGTCGATGGAGACAATGGCACCCTCTTTGGCGAGCGCGCGCACGACGGGCAGCACGCGACGCGCCTCCTCGTCGGGGTTGACCGGGGTAAAGCCGGGGCGCGTGGACTCGCCGCCCACGTCGATGATGTCGGCGCCGGCATCGAGCATCGCCAGGCCGTACTCGATAGCGGCATCCTGGTCAAAGTGCTCACCGCCGTCGCTAAACGAATCGGGCGTCACGTTGAGGACGCCCATGATGCGCGGACGGTCAAAGCTGAGCTCGTACTTTCCGCACCGCCATGTCTTGCTGTCGTTCGCCATGAACATCCTCCTAAAATGCCCACGCCGCCGCGTTCGGGCGCTGGCGGCGGGGTCGTTTTGCAATCAGTCTTTCTATTGTATCCGCGCGCGCGGGCTAGAACGCAAACGCAGCCGCGATGTCGCAAGAAATCAGCAGGTCGGCATTTGCATCCTGATCGGTGGGCGCCAAATTGCAAATGGCCAGCGTATCGCCAGTAAAGTAACGCGTGAGACCCGCCGCCGGATACACTACGAGCGAGGTCCCGCCCACGACGAGGGCGTCGGCTGCGGCGATGGCAGCAACGGCGCCGGTAAGCACGCGCTCATCGAGCGGCTCTTCGTAGAGGACTACATCGGGCTTGATGCGACCGCCGCACGCAGGGCACACGGGCACGCCCGCGGCGTCCTCGTGCTCGCGTGAGCAAATCCATTCGGCGCTGTAGACCGCGCCGCACGTCTGGCAGATATTGCGGTGGACCGATCCGTGCAGCTCGAACACGCGCTGCGAGCCGGCCATCTGGTGCAGGCCATCGATGTTTTGCGTCACCACGGCGTCGAGCTTGCCGGCGCGCTCCAGCTCCGCCAGCTTGACGTGGCAGTGGTTGGGCTTGGCGTTAAGGGCGATCATCTTGGTCCGGTAGAAGTCGAAAAACTCCGCCGGATGCGCCTCGTAGAAGCTGTGCGAGAGCATAGTCTCGGGCGGATAGGAAAACCGCTGGTGATACAGACCATCAACGCTGCGGAAATCGGGGATGCCACTCGCCGTGGAAACGCCCGCGCCGCCAAAGAAGACCACGTTGCTATGGGTTTCGAACAGCTCCGCCAGCGCGGCGGAGACCTGTTTGGGGTCCGATATTGCCTGCGTCATGAGGCCTGTTTGGGGTCCGATATTGCCTGCGTCATATATGTCCTCCGTCCGTGTCTTAGGGACGGCGGCGTTCGCGCTATCACTCGCGGACTCCGCCCCGCTCTTGTTGCGTTAATCTTAAGCCTGCCAACCCCGTCGAAAGGACACCATGCCTCAGACTTACACTTTCGCCTCGTGGAACGTCAACGGCCTGCGCGCCGTGCTCAAAAAGGACCCGAGCTTTATCCAGATCGCGCAGGACCTCGATGTCGATATCCTAGCGCTGCAAGAGACCAAGCTGCAGGAGGGCCAGGTACAGGTCGATCTGCCCGGCTATCACCAAACCTGGAGCTATGCCGAGCGCAAGGGCTACTCGGGCACCGCGGTCTTTAGCCGCCAGGAACCGCTGCGCGTGCTGCGCGCCGATGCGCTGCTGCCCCACGCCGGCGAGGGCGAGGCGGCCGAGCTCGTCGCCCAAGCCGCAACCGAGGGCCGCGTCTGTGCGCTCGAGTTCGACAAGTTTTGGTTCGTGGACGTCTATACGCCCAACGCCCAAAACGAGCTCGCGCGCATCGATGTACGCATGGCCTGGGACGATGCCTATCGCGGCTTTTTGAGCACGCTTGAGCGCGAGACCGGAAAGCCCGTCGTAACCTGCGGCGACTTTAACGTGGCACACGAGGAGATCGACCTTAAGAACCCCAAGTCCAACCGCGGCAACGCAGGCTTTTCGGACGAGGAACGCGGCAAGTTTACCGAGCTGCTCGACGCCGGTTTTACCGACACCTGGCGCGCGGCCAATCCGGACGTCGAGGGCGTCTACAGCTGGTGGAGCTACCGCTTTAATGCCCGCAAGAACAACGCAGGCTGGCGCATCGACTACTTCCTGGTAAGCGACGCAATCGCCGGCAACGTACGCGACACCGGCATCCGCGGCGACATCTTCGGCAGCGACCACTGCCCCGTCACCCTCGCCCTGGAGCTCTAACCCCCAAATAATTCCCCGAGGACGGAGGAAAACGGATCATTTTCACCTCGCGAGGGAATCCACGCGGCACACCCGCCACGAAATCGGCCCATCTACTACGTTTGAGCTACTACCCTCAACCACAGCGAACAACGCAAAAAGAAAACCGCAGGTAGAAAGCCTGCGGTTTTTCATAAAACACGGTTGTGCTTGGGGGTGTCGGGCTAAACGTAGTAGATGGGCCAGTTTCGTGGCGAGCGCCGTCAACTGATTCCCTGGGGACGTCTGGGGACGGAAGAAAACGGATCATTTTGGCTCTCTGAGGGCCACGACGCCTGTCATATCAGCCGGCCATTCCAAAACTATGCCGGTTTACGGGGCTGAATCGCAGATCCCCAACCACACGCAATTCGAGCAAAATAAAACCGCAGGTAGACGGCTCGTCTATTTTCGAAAAATGCCGGTATGGTCGGCCTGCGTCAATCCAGCCCGTAAACCGGCATAGTTTTGATATGACACCAAGGCAATATTGATTCTCGCCCCGGCGCAACCGCCATTACAGCCCGTACTTCACGACGACACGGTTAATGCGACGGCACCAAGGCTTGTACAAGGCGGCCAAGAACACGCAGGTCGCGAGGCCGTGCGTGATATCGAACGGCACCGCCGTAGCAAGACGCGCTACGGCGCCTGCCCAGGTGAGCGGCTGCACAAAACCGATGATGTCATACGCGTTGATCACGACGCCATACAGCAAGCCCGAGGCAAAGCCATACGCCAACAGCGCCGGCATTCGCACGGTTCCATCGGCACGGTCAAACGCGCCCGCATGCGCCAGTGCGCCACCGATATAGCCCACCAGACCCCAGGCATACATCTGCCACGGCGTCCACATGCCCTGTCCAAAAAAGAAATTACTGGTCAGCGCTGCCAACGCGCCGACCATGAAGCCGTTGCGTCGGCCCAACGTCGCCCCCGCGATAATAGCGATGGCGCTCACGGGTTTAAAGTCGGGAATGGGGCCGAACAAGATGCGGCCCGCCGCGGCCAACGCCGCCAGAACCAGCGTTGGCACAATCTGGCGCAAGCCCGGGCGCGACGCCTCGTAGCCCGCAAAAAACAGTGCAAGCACGAGCGCCACCACGACAAGCATGGCAAGCGCCGCCTGCTCAATGCCCGCCAGCAACGCCGCAGTCATCACTGCCGGCACCGCCAGGAGCAGCGGGATCTCCATTTTTGTGAGTAGGCGCGAGGCGCGATGATCCGTCATCGCATCACGCCCTGTAGAACACGTTGTCGGCAAAGAAATCTGCCGGAGGCTCCATGCAGGCGATCTCGCCGTCGAACATCATGGCGACATCGTCGGACACCTGCTCGGCAAAGTCTAGGTCGTGCGTGGCAATGACAACGGTGCCGCCAGCCTGCGCATGCTCGCGCAGGGCTCGGGCGATAATGCAGCGACTTGCCAGGTCAAGGCCCTTGGTGGGCTCATCAAGCAGCAGCAGCTCCGGACCAATCAATAGCAGCTTTGCCAACGCAAGCAGCTGGCGCTGACCGCCCGAAAGATCGTACGGGTGACGCGCCTCCAAGCCCGCCAGACCCAGGCGCGCTGTCTGCTCCTGTGCTGCGGCCTCGTCGTATCCGCAGGTCGAAGCCCATTCCATCAGCTCGTCGCGCACCGTTTCGGCGACCAGCAATGCCTTGGGGTTCTGTGGCAGCAGCGCCGCCGAAGCCGTCCCACGCACCATGCGGCCACGCTGCAGCTTAGCCGTCTTGGCCAGCACCGAGAGCATCGTCGACTTGCCGCAGCCGTTTCCGCCCACGACCGCATGCACCGCGCCGGCCGAAAACGTCACATCGAGCCCGCGCAGCACCCAACCGCCCACGCGATCGTAGCGAAACCAGCCTTCCGACAGGGTGGTAGCCGACCCGCCGTGCATTTTTTGGAGTATTCTGCTTCCATCCGTGCGCGGGAAGGCTTCCGAGCCGTTCTCGTACGACGTTTGCGCCACAAATTCGGACGATTTGTCCAATTCCGAATTTTTTTTCGCGCTCGATACGTCCCCGGGCGGCTCCAGAGAGCCCAAATTGTCCTCACGCCTGCTGAATACTCCGTTTTTTGCACATCGGATGGCACCCCACCCCAACATGTCATCGGAAAACAGCGATTCTCGGCGTCCCAAAGAAGCCATATCCGCCACTTCGCGCACGCGACCGCCCTCAATCCGGTACGCACGCGTCGCATACTCGAGCATCGGCCGCGGTTGATGCGTAGCCACAACAACCGTGCAGCCCAGCTCACGGTTCACGCGAAACAGCGCGTGCAGAAAATTCTTCTCGGCAACGGGATCGAGCTGAGACGTGGGCTCGTCGAGTAACAGCACACGCGGACGCAGCGCCAGGACGGCGGCAAGCGACAGCAGCTGCTTGCGGCCACCCGAAAGCGTATCGGTATCGCGATGAAGCCAGTCCTCCAGACCAAAGAAATAGCTGGTCTCGGCAACACGGCGGCGCATCTCGTCGCGCGACGCACCCAGATTCTCTAGCCCAAACGCCATCTCGTGCCACACGGTCTCGCACACAATCTGGTTCTCGGGATCCTGGAACACGTAGCCCACGCGCTCCGCAGACGCGCGCACGTCCATGTCGGCAACGTTCTCGCCCAGCACGAGCAGTTCGCCAGCGCGCTCGCCCGCCGGAGCAATCTCGGGCTTGAGCAGCGACAGCAGCGTCGACTTACCCGATCCGGTACCGCCAACAAGCAGCGCAAATGCACCTTGGGGAACAGACCAGTCGAGCCCCTCGAGCACCGCAGCATCAGCCCCGGGGTAGGCAAAGCTCAGGCTCCGCACCTCAATCGCCGGCATATCCGAGCCGCACGCCGCGCGTGAGGCCGGGCCCCTATCCAACCGAGTCATCAGCCGAACCTCTTCTCATCGATCGCATGCAACACACAGGGCAGCACCATCCAAACAGCATACACGGCATAGCCCAGCCACGGCGCAGGCACCGAAAGCTGCGGGTAAAACGAATACTGCGTCGTCGCGGCCCACGCCACTGCCGCCGTGGCCACGCCAAACAGCGCAAGCCCAACCAGCGCGGCAGCGTCGCTGCGCCCCAGCCGATACCGCGTGTACGTCGTGCGACGCGTCGCGGCACCCCACCCGCGCGAGCGCATGGCATCCGCGCGCTCAAGCGAATCTTCCATGCCCCAGCCCATCAGCACGCTCGACGCCCGCAGGTGCGATCGCACGGGATCGGTGGGCGCACGCCCCGGCACATCGATCGCGTCCTGCACCGCCAGCACCGTGCGGCCGCGGCGCAAAAACTGTGGGATAAGCCGCATGCACATCGAGATCATGAGCGCGATCACCGGCGCGGCGTTGCCCAACAGTGCGAGTACCTTGTCGTATTCGAGCATCGACGCCGCGGTCTCAAACCACAGCACGCTCGCCACAAACAGCCCACCCATGCACAAGCCATATACCATGCTTTCCAGATACACCGCGCGCACGCCGATGCGAAACAGCTCGGTCGAGCCCGATGCACTAAACAGAGGGTTGACCAGCGCGATAATCAAAATAACCGGCAGCTGCCAGCGAAGCGCCCCTAACGTGCGCGCAGTACCGCGCGTCGCAAGCCCGTACGCCAGCCCGCCCGCAAGCGACAGCGCAATCAGCACCGGTTGCATCGAGAACATGGTGAGCCCCAGCGTCAACGCTATGTAGACCGCCGGCACCGCCGGATGCGACATTGAAAATGCCCCCACGGGCTCGGCGCCCGAACCCTCTCGCATGTTGTCCATAGGTATCCCCGCCCTCCCGCCAAATCACCGACGCCGAAGCACTGCCGGCACCGCCCGCAAGCAGCGCAAACACCACGCCGGCGGCGCAAGCCTCAACCGCCGCAAACCAATCGCTACGCGCTCATCATATGCCTGCGGTATCATATTGCGCCGTGTATCGTTTCCAAACACACGTCTCTATAACGTAACAGGAGATCACATGGACGCAACCGCAATTATCCTCGCCGCCGGCGAGGGCACCCGCATGAAGTCGAACCACTGCAAGGTTTCGCACAAGATCCTAGGCAAGCCCATGGTTCAGTGGATCGTCGACGCCACCATCAAGGCCGGCTGCAGCCGCGTCGTGGTCGTCATCGGCAGCCACGCCGACGAGATGCGCGCCCTCATCGATGGCGCCTACGCCAACAGCGCCACCAAGGTCGAGTGCGTCGAGCAGACTGAGCGCCTGGGCACCGGCCACGCCGTCAAGGTCGCGCTCGAGGCCTGCGGCATCACGCAAGGCCCCGTCGTCGTGCTCAACGGCGACCTGCCGCTCATCACCGCCGACACCGTCGCCAAGTTCGCGCAGACCGTCGCCACCGGCGAGCTCGCCTGCACCGTCATGACCATGACCCCGCCCGATCCTTTTGGCTACGGCCGTATCAAGCTGGGCGCCGATGGTCAGATCGAGCGCATCATCGAGCAGAAGGACTGCACGCCCGAGCAGGCCGCCACGCTGCTGGAGTGCAACGCCGGCTGCTACGCCTTCGACGGCGCGCAGCTTGCCGCCCACATCAACGAGATCGGCAACGACAACGCACAGTCCGAGTACTACCTGCCCGATATGCTCGAAATCCTCAAGGGTCACGGCCAGGCGGTCTCCATCTTCCACTGTGACGACTACCGCGACGGCCTGGGCGTCAACAGCCGCATCCAGCTCGCGCAGCTCACCGCCATCGCGCGCGACCGCATCAACGAGCACTGGATGGCCGAGGGCGTTACCTTCATCGACCCCACGCAGGCCTGGATCGGCCCCGACGCCGTCATCGGCCGCGACACCGTCGTGTGGCCGCAGACGCACCTGATCGGCCACGTCACCGTGGGCGAGGAGTGCCAGCTCGGCCCCAACAGCCGCCTCACCGACACCACCGTCGGCAGTGGCTGCATCATCGATGAGACCATCGCCATCGAAGCCGTCATCGAGAACGGCGTCGACTGCGGCCCGCGCGCCTACCTGCGCCCGGGCACCCACATGCTCGACGGCTCCAAGGCCGGTACGCACGTGGAGATTAAGAAGTCCACGATCGGCGAGGGTTCCAAGGTGCCTCACCTGTCCTACATCGGCGACACCACCATGGGCTCCGGCGTCAACGTAGGCGCGGGCTCCATCACCTGCAACTACGACGGCGTCCACAAGCACAAGACCGTCATCGGCAAGGATGCCTTCATCGGTTCTGACACCATGATGGTCGCGCCCGCCCAGATTGGCGACGGTGCGCTCGTGGCCGCCGGCTCCGTCATCACCGAGCCGGTCCCGGCCGACGCACTCGGTCTGGGCCGCGCCCGTCAGGTAAATATTGAGGGCTGGGCCGCCGATTATCGCCGCCGTCTGCACGAGGACGACGAGGCATAACGTTTCCCCAAGCACAAAAGGAGCTGTTCCATGGGGACGGCTCCTTTTTCTATCGTGACCTGCGCGACCGGATGAGTGGTCGGTTCGTGTCCGTTGACGGTAAAGACGTTATCAAGACTCGATAAACCCCGTCGCGCGGTTACAATGCAAAAAGGCATCTATATGGCATTCGATGTATAAAGGAGAAGGGTAATGCCGATTAATGATCCCGAGAAGTCGGAGAATATGCGCAAGTCCATCCGCGTGTATTCCGGTTCCTCCAACCGTCCCCTCGCTCAGAAGATCGCTGAGTACCTTGGGGTCGAGCTTTCGGGCCTTACGCTAAAGCAGTTCGCCAACGGTGAGATTTACGCCCGCTACGACGAGACCGTCCGCGGCGCCGACGTCTTCCTGATTCAGTCCGTGGCCGGCGGCAACGTCAACGACATGCTCATGGAGCTGCTCATCGCCACCGACGCTGCCAAGCGCGCATCCGCCCGCTCCATCACCGCCGTTATCACCCACTACGGCTATGCCCGCCAGGACCGCAAGGCCGGCCCGCGCGAGCCCATCACCGCCCGCCTCGTTGCCAACCTGCTCGAGCGCGCCGGCGTCGACCGCATTATCACCCTCGACCTGCACCAGGGTCAGATCCAAGGCTTCTTTGATATCCCGGTCAACCACCTGTCCGCACTGCCGCTGTTTGGCCAGTACTACAACGACATGCACTTCGACACCGACAACCTGGTTGTCGTCTCCCCCGACGTGGGTCGCGCCAAGGCCGCCAAGAAGCTGTCCGACATGCTCGGCTGCGACCTGGCCATCGCCCACAAGGGCCGTCCGCGCCACAACGCCGCCGAGGTCATGGGCATCATCGGTGACATCAAGGGCAAGACCTGCGTCATCAACGACGACATGATCGACACCGCTGGCACCCTGTGCGCCAACGTCAAGGAGCTCAAGGCTATGGGCGCTGGCGACATCTACGTCTGCGCCACCCACGGTATCTTCTCCGGTCCGGCCATCGAGCGCCTGAACGACGCCCCGATCGTCGAGTGCGTCGTCACCGATGCCATCCCCGTCGAGGTCGGCGGCAAGATCAAGACCATCTCGGTCGCCGAGGAGTTCGCTCAGGCCATCTCCGCCGTTTACCACGAGGAGCCCGTCTCCACGCTCGTCGGCGGCGACTTCGCGCTGTAATCCAACGCGCATCGCATCATCTTTGGTGTTTTTAAAGGGTCGGAAGCTCGCTTCCGACCCTTTTCTATCCCTCGCCAACCTTCCCTGGACAATTAATTCAGATACGTATTTTTCTAAAGCTCCAAAGAGCCGTTCGGAGCCTTCGGAGCTCCCCGGCGGATGCCATACCGTCCAAAGCTCATCGTTTTCGAGTACAACCGCTGCATATTTATCCTCAAATCGCCCTCAAAGGCCCTTAGAAACGCCTCGAACGCCCGCCGCCTTATACGTATCTGAACTAACTGTCCGGTAGCTATCGTCAACCTTCGCGGCAGAGCTCAATTTCCTGCAATCCCCTCGACCGATTCCACCGATTTCATAACACCCAGCCGTTCGTGGCGCGCAGCGCCCCGCTGAGCGAAAAGAACGGTATGGCGGTCGCATTCTGCCGCCAACTTAGTACGTTATAGCTATGACGACCGTGATTTCACATCTCTCCGCCCTCCGCGCAATTCGTCGCGCACGACGGGCGTACTCTGCCCTACCCTGGGACTTCGTTGATAGTGAACAGCAAGCACAGGCCTTGGCTAGCTGCATTCCCAATAATGACGCGATAGACTTTGGCGCACTTTCGATACTCGATGCCTGGAATGAAGATGATTCCGAACTGCTCGATCTTCTCGTTTCAGACGAAGACAACAGACGCCCCGACAAGCGACTTCTTCAGCATATTCTCTCCGCTCCGCTTCCTGAAGGTGCAATTATGCACGTCGAGGCCGACATCTACGCAACGTCTCCCGCCGTGACAGCCATGCTTTGTTCCAAAAATGAATCAGTCGCCAAAACCTTGATGCTTCTCATGGAACTGCTCGGAACCTACTCCCTTCCTCCCGGGGCAACATACCCTATTGCCCATGACGACATCTGGCCCAAGAGCGATGGCTGCGCAGCGACGGGCGATCTTGATTGCTTGGGCAACCAGTCGGTGGCCGAGCAACTGAACGAAACCCGCTATGAACAGGCACGCTACAAATGCGAGCCCGCAACGACCATCGAAGAGCTCGAGGCGGTCGCACGGTTCGCCAAAAGTAGCTCGTACGCCTCGTTTCGTACGGCCGTTAAACTCGCCCGGGCTGGATCCGCATCCCCAGCCGAATCCCTAATGTTTGCCGTTCTCGGAGCACCCATGCGCTTTGGCGGTTTCGGATGTTGCAATCTGCCCATGGGAGGCCTGCTACTCAACTATCGAATCGACTTCGACACTCTTGCGGTCAACATGTCCTCCGGCATCCCTTACGCCATCTGCGACCTGTATTGCCCGGCAGCCGGAGTCGACAACGAATACAACGGAATTGGGCATGAGCTTCAAAACGCTCGCATCCACGATGGCAATCGAAATAATGGTCTCAAGGCAATGGGCATCCACGTCCTGGTTATCAATCGCGACCAAATGAAAGACCTTGTTGCACTCGAAGCCTTCGCCCAAACGATGCATCGACTCGCGGGAGTCCGATTCCGATATCGCATCAAGGGCTATCGCAAGCGTCAGGCCGCTTGGCTCAACGCTCTGCGGGCCGGAATCGGCCTTGCGCCGGTCTAAACGGCGAATCACCCGTGCGCCGCCGAGCAGGGCTGGACAGTTAGTTCAAATACGTATAGAAGGACACATTGAATTAGGCTGTTTTGCAGCCATCTCTATACCATTCGCCCTATTTGAAGGCAGGATAGACTTCAAAACAGCGTCATATGGGCTAACTAAAGCTCCAAAACAACGCATCGGCATTGAATTGAGCAATTCGAGTCCTAGAACTTATACGTATCTGAACTAACTGTCCACCTCGGATTTCGACGGCCGTCCAAACGCCCCCAAACAACCTCAATTGCCCTCCATTTGACAGCGGCAACAGGGTCGCTCACCATAGCAGGCGACAAATCAACGAAAGGACGAACATGGCAGCTGCACAGCCGCTTAAGATTCGCATGGTTGCCGGGCTTGGCAACCCGGGCGAGGAATATGCAGAGACCCGCCACAACGCCGGCTTTAAGGCAATCGACGAGCTGGCCCGTCAGGCCGGCGTCACGTACTGGAAAAACCAGGCCGGCGCCGAGGTCGCGCTCATCAACATCAACGACCCCGAGGAAGAGGGCGGCAAGCGCCAGATTGTGCTGGTCAAGCCGCAGTCGTACATGAATACCTCGGGCGGTCCCATCTCCAAGCTCTGCCGCGAGTACAAGATCAAGGCCGAGGAGCTGCTCGTAATCCACGACGAGCTCGATATTCCCGCCGGCGACGTGCGCGTTAAGGTGGGCGGCGGCCATGCTGGCCACAACGGTCTGCGCTCCATCATCGACAAGATGGGCAGCCGCGACTTCAGCCGCATCCGCACCGGCATCGGCAACCCTCCCGGCAAGATGGCCGTCGCCGACTACGTGCTCAAGCAGCTACGCGCCCGCGAGGCCGAGGATTTCCAGGACACCTGCGTCCGCGCGGCCGACGCCGCCGGCCTGGCAATCGTGCACGGCGTGGTCTATGCCCGCGACCATGTCAACGGCGCCGCCTCCGCCAACGGCAAGCACTAAAACCTACTATTTAGGGACAGGTTTTTTGGCAGGTTTTATCTGCGTAAACGCCGCGGCGGCCGCGTCGCAATAAGCCCTGTGCCGCCATACATATGCAGAGCTCCAAAGGGGGCCGGCCTCACCGATGCGCGAGGCCGGCCCCTTTGCCGTTTTGCCTGATAAAACCGACCAAAATAAACCTGTCCCTTTTTGGTAGGTCACTTTTCCCACCTGCCAAAGAAACACGTAAGCGACATTGCCATGAGGGTATAATTTGCACCGTATGTCTGCACAACGCCTGTGCGCGTACGGTTTTATTCGGGCTACCGTCCATTTCCGTGGAGGCACGGTTCGGCGGCCCTAACAAGAGAGGGGTTCTATGTATAAGATCCTGGAGAAGACGCAGTTCTCGGAGAAGGTGTTCAAGTTCCGCATCGAGGCGCCCGCAATCGCCAAGCATGCGCACGCTGGACAGTTCCTCATGGTTCGCGCCAACGAGACGGGCGAGCGCGTCCCGTTTACCCTGGCCGGCTGGAACGGTGACGAGGGCTGGGTCGAGTTCATCTTCATGGTGATCGGCAAGACCACCGAGATGCTGTCCACCTACGAGGCCGGCGAGTCGCTGCGCGACGTCGTGGGCCCGCTGGGAGTTCCCACCGAGATGGCCGAGGGCCCCTGCGCCGTCATTGGCGGCGGCGTCGGCCTGGCAATTGCCTTCCCGGTCGCCAAGCACCTGGTCGAGACCGGTCATGAGGTCCACGCCATCATGGGCGCCCGCACCAAGGACCTCCTGCTCATGGAGGACCAGTTCCGCGAGCTCCTCGACGAGGACCACATCCACATCACTACCGACGACGGTTCCTACGGCGAGCAGGGCGTTGTCACCGCTCCGCTGGAGCGCCTGCTGCAGGACAAGGCCGTGAGCCAGGTCTTCTGCGTCGGCCCCGTTCCGATGATGAAGTTCTCGACCCTCACCGCCCAGAAGTACGACACCCCCATCACCGCGTCGCTCAACCCCATCATGGTTGACGGCACCGGCATGTGCGGCTGCTGCCGCGTCGAGGTGGGCGGCGTGACCAAGTTCGCTTGCGTCGACGGCCCCGACTTCGATGCCACCCTGGTCGACTGGGATGACCTTCGTGCCCGCCAGGCCGCTTACCGTTCCGAAGAGGGCGAGTCCCTCAAGGCCTATGAGGAAAAGAGCTGCGCATGCCACTAGTTAACGGTCGTTTCGTTGCCGATATGAAGTCGCCCCGCACCCCCGATAACGAGGAGCCGGCTGCCGAGCGCGCCTGCGACTTCCGCCCCGTCGACAAGGGCTTCACCGAGGAGATGGCGCTGGCCGAGGCCGAGCGCTGCCTCAACTGCAAGAAGCCGTTCTGTGTTGAGGGCTGCCCTGTCAACATCAACATCCCCCGCTTTATCGAGCAGATCCGCGAGAAGGACTTCGGCGGCGCTCTCGATACCATCCGCGAGGACTCCATGCTTCCCGCCATCTGCGGCCGCGTCTGCCCGCAGGAGAACCAGTGCGAGGGCAAGTGCATCCGTGGCAAGAAGTCCGAGCCCGTGGCCATCGGCCAGCTCGAGCGCTTCCTGGGTGATCGCCCCGAGCTCGCCTCCACGCCCAAGATGGCTCCCAAGAACGGCAAGAAGGTCGCCGTCGTCGGCTCCGGCCCGTCCGGCATCACCTGCGCCGGCGAGCTCGCCCGTAACGGCTTTGACGTTACCGTCTTTGAGGCCTTCTTCACCGGCGGTGGCGTGCTGGTCTACGGCATCCCCGAGTTCCGTCTGCCCAAGGCGGTCGTCAAGCGCGAGATTGACGGCCTGGAGGACATGGGCGTCAAGTTTGAGTACAACTCCGTCGTGGGCAACATGGCCACGGCCGAGGAGCTGTTCGAGCAGGGCTTCGACGCCATCTACGTGGCGACCGGCGCTGGCCTGCCCAAGTTCCTCAACGTCCCCGGCGAGAACCTGCCCAACGTCTTCTTCGCTAACGAGTACCTCACCCGCGTGAACCTGATGAAGGCCAACAAGTTCCCCGAGTACGACACCCCCACCAAGCACGGCAAGAACGTCGTCGTCTTTGGTGGCGGCAACGTGGCTATGGACGCCGTCCGTACCGCCAAGCGTCTGGGCGCCGAGCACGCCATCATCGCCTACCGTCGTACCGAGGACGAGATGCCCTGCCGTCGCGCCGAGCTGCACCATGCCAAGGCCGAGGGCGTCGAGGTTCTGCCGCTCGTCTCCCCGCTCGAGTTTGTCGCTGGCGAGGACGGCTCCGTGTGCGCCGTCAAGGTCCAGAAGATGGAGCTCGGCGAGCCCGACGAGTCCGGTCGTCGTCGCCCGGTGCCCATCGAGGGCGCCATCGAGGAGATTCCCTGCGACGTCGCGATCTCGGCTATCGGCACCAACGCCAACCCCTTCGCAAAGAAGATCGGCGGCAAGATGGAGCTCAACAAGTGGGGCTACATCGTCGCTGACGAGGAGACCGGCCAGACCACCGATCCCCGCATCTGGGCCGGCGGCGACATCGTCACCGGTGCCGCTACGGTCATTCTGGCGATGGGCGCCGGCAAGAAGGCCGCTGCCTCCATCACCAAGAGCCTGCTGGGCGAGTAATCACCCGCAGCGCTAGCCGCTAAACGGCAAAGTCCCCGTCGAGCACACGCCCGGCGGGGACTTTTTCTATACCGGCCGCCCAAACCACCACAAAGGTGCCTGTCCCCTTTGTGGTGGTTTCAACTGGTTAGCCTTCGAGTTGGGCCACCTTGTAGCGGTAGGCTGCGGCGATGACGTCCTTGCAGCCTTCGCGGCCCAGCTTGGCGCGGTTGACTACGATGTCCTTGCCGCTCGTCATCTTCCACTTTCCGGCGCTGTAGCGCTTATAGAACGCCTCGCGCGCCTTCTGCTGTTGCTTGACCAGCTTGGCGCCCTTCTTTTTGTTGAGGCCACGCTTCTTGCGCACGATCTCAACGCGGTCCTCAAAGGGTGCGGTCACCAACACGGCAATGTGGTTGGGGTTGTTGCGCAACAGGTAATCGGACAGACGACCTTCGATAATGCAGCTCTCGGTCTCGCCCAGATCCAAAATCACCTGGCTCATCTTTTGGAACAACTTGTCCGAGTACGAACGCGCATCGTAGCGGTCGGGCAGAAACGCCATGTTCTCCACGGCCAGGCGCTCGTCGTAAGCGGCCATCTTGTCGAGCGACTCGCCTGTGCGCAGCGAAGCACGTACCAGCAGCTCGTTATCGTACAGCGGAATCCCCAACTCGTCGGCAAGCATGCGACCAATCTCGTGGCCCTCGGCGCCAAAGTCGCGCGCGATGGTAATGACCACAGGATTCTTCTTGTTCTCCAGATCGCTCATCGCGATTCCTTTCTAACAAATGAGAAATAGGCGATTCCTGATTCCCATTTTGTCACTTACGACCGTCCTGGTTTCCCAAGTGCGGCAGATTGCCCCGAAAGAGGAGCGCCGCGTACTAAATGTACGCAAGCGACGATTGAGGGGCAAGGTGCCGTGCTTGGGGAAGCAGGACTATGCGGCCACGATGCGGCGTTGATATGCTCGGACCAGCAGCGAGATACCAAAGTTGAGCACAAAGTACATCGCAAACACCAGGCCGTAGAGCATAAGCACCTGCGACAGGTCGATCGCGTGGGCCATCACGACGTTTGCCGTGTACATGAGCTCGGCCACGTTAATGCCCGAAAGATACGAGCTGTCCTTAATGACGGTCGTGCACTGGCTAAACAGCGCCGGAATGATCGTCTTAAACGTCTGCGGCAGAATGATGTAGCGCATGGTGGCAAAGAAGCCGAAGCCCTGGCTCTGCGCTGCCTCAAACTGGCCGCGCGGAATCGAGTTGAGGCCGCCGCGCACAATCTCGGCCATAACAGCGCTGGTAAACAGCGTAAAGGCGATGGTCGAAATCACAATGTCCAAACCCTGCACCGTAAAGTAGATAAACAGAATCCACAGCAGGTTCGGCGTGCAACGGAACAGCTCGATATAGGCGCTCACCAAAATACGGAACGGGCGGGGCGCATAGCTTTTAACGAGCGCCAGCACCGTACCAAAGATGAGCGAGAAAAAGATCGACAGCGCCGAGATCTCGATCGTCTTAACAAAGCCGCCCCAGATGTAGAGCAGGTTGGTCGCGTTGAAGATTTCCATGCGCTAGGCCTCCTCTACGTTGTCGAGCCCCAGCTCGGCCAGGCTCACGCCGCGCGGACGCTCCTTGGAGCGGCGCTCGAGCCACTGCACCAGCATGGCGAGCGGAAAGCAGATGATGAAGTACATAAGGCAGCAGACGATATATCCCTGCAGGTAACCGTACAGACTCACAAAGTTGTCGGAACGGTACATAAGGTCGCCGCCGGCCACAAGCGCCAGCACCGACGTGTTCTTGACCAGGTTGAGCGCCTGGTTACACAGCGGCGGCAGAATGATCTTGAATGTCTGGGGCAGCACGATGTACCAGTACGCCTGTGCGCGGGTAAAGCCCTGGCTCTGGGCCGCCTCCATCTGACCGCGCGGAACCGCCTCGATACCAGTGCGGATGACCTCCGAGATGTAGGCCGCGTGATACAGGCCCACACCCAAGAAGCCCAGCACGAACGGCGCGATGCGCATCGGCTGGTCGGCACCGGTTATGGCCTGCAAAAACTGCGGACCGGCCATGTACATAAAGAGCACCTGCACGGGCAACGGGGTGTTCTGGTAAAACTCCACGTACACGCGGCTTATGGCGCGCAGCACGCGCGAGCGAGTGGTAGAGAACACGCCCAGCAGCGTGCCCAGCACCAGCGACAGCAGCAGGCCGGCAACGACCACCTGCAGCGTCACGCCAAAGCCCTCCCAAAAGGGCCCCATATTTTGAAATGTCGTCGACCAACGGTCGGCGTCAAATAATCCTTCGAGCATTTGATTCCTTCCTTGGACGATGCGCCTATACAAGACCCCAGGTCTTGACCTCTTGGTCGAGCCAGCCGTCGGCCAGGCGATCGCAAATCACCTGATCGACCACAGCCGAAAGGTCGCAGCCCTTCTTGGTCGCCACGCCGTAGCCCTGCTCGCCAAACTTGACCTCGGGCTGCAGCAGCTCAACGGTCTCGTTCATGTAACCGGCCAGCGTGGAGCGGTCCATGGCAAAGACGTCGATATTGCCGGCGTCGAGCGAACTCTTGATGATGGGATAGCCGCTAAAGGCCCTAAACTCGGGCTTGCAGCTAAAGCCGTTGTCCTTGATCATCTGCTCGATCAGGCCCTGCGTGGTGGCACCCTGGCTCACGCCGATGACCTTGCCGTCCAGGTCCTCAATCGAGGTAAAGCCCGAACGCTTCTTGACCATAAGTCCCACGTAGTCGGTGCGGTACGGCGTCGAGAAATCCCAACTCTTCTTGCGCTCGTCGGTGATGGTGTAGGTCGCCGCGACCACGTCGAGTTGGCCGTTATCGATCAGCGGGCCGCGCGTCTTGGGCGTCACGTCGGTAAACTCGACAAGCTCCTGGGCGCGGGCCTCCTTGTAGCTCACGCCAAAGACGGCAGCGGCGATCTGGTAGCACAAATCGACTTCCATGCCCTCAAAGCGGCCCTTGGCGGTGTCGTAGTAACCGTAGCCGGGAACGTCCTTCTTAACGCCGGCATTCAGATGGCCGCGCGACTTGATGGCCGCCAGCTTGGACCCCTTGTCGGAACCCTCGCTGCTGGTGGAGTTGCCGCAACCGGCAAGCGCGGTCCCCGTCAGCGCAAGCATGCCGGCGCCAGCCAGCTGCAAAAAGCGACGGCGCGACACGGCCGCCCTCGTCATATCCGTCATGTCCATCACCGCGCCTAGTGCAGAATCTTGGACAGGAACTCGCGGCAGCGCGGGTTCTCGGGGTTATCGAAGAAGTGCTCAGGCGTGCCCTCCTCCAGAATGCGGCCGTCCTCCATAAAGATGACGCGGTCGGCCACCTGGCGCGCAAAGCCCATCTCGTGCGTCACGCAGATCATGGTGATGTCCTCCTGCGCGAGCTCAATCATAACGTCCAGAACCTCCTGGACCATCTCGGGGTCGAGCGCCGAGGTCGGCTCGTCAAACAGGATGATGGGCTGCTTGGTGCACAGGGCACGGGCGATGGCGATGCGCTGCTGCTGACCACCCGAGAGATTCTGCGGATACTCGCCGGCCTTATGCGCCATGCCGACGCGCTTGAGCGCGGCGATGGCGATCTCGGTCGCCTCCTCTTTGCTCTTCTTTTGCAGCTTGATGGGCGCGAGCGTCAGGTTGCCCAGCACCGTCATGTTGGGATACAGGTTGAACTGCTGAAACACCATGGAACTGTACTTGCGAGCCATCTCCAGATGGTTCTTTTTGGTGAGCGGCGTACCGTCGATGACGACCTCGCCCGACGTGGGCTCCTCCAGATAATCGACGCAACGGATGAGCGTCGACTTACCCGAGCCGGAAGGCCCGATCATTACGAGCTTCTCGCCGCGCTTGACGGTGAGATTGATATCTTTGAGCACATGCAGGTCGCCAAAGTACTTGTTGAGATGCTTGATCTCGATCATGTCTGCCATGAATGTCCCTTCCCTGCGTTTACACGAGTTGCACTATTGTACGGAAAGAACCACGTTTCCGCAGCCCACACTACATTCCCGTAAAGAACCCGCAACCTTTAACCCACTCATTGGGGACAGCCCAGCAAAAAGGGGCGCGACCACAATGGTCACGCCCCTCAAAACCAGAAAATAATACAACCGCCCTTGTTGAGCATAAGTCAGCGAAAACCCGTACACGCGAGCAAGGTGACGTGAAATGAAAGGGCGCAGACCTTATGGTCGCGCCCTTGAAATTGAACGTCAGATTGCCGCGTGTACGGGTTTGCAGCGTCGAGCCGTTACGCGGTTTGGTAAAACCGCGTAACAAATTACGCGAGTTTGGCGCCGACGATCTTTGCCGCGGCCGGCTTATCGAAGTTGCCGCCGGTGGCCTTGCCGAGTGCGCCCATAACCTGGCCCATCTGCTTCTTGGACGTGGCGCCCAGCTCGGCGATAACCTGCTCGATCAGGGCCTCGAGCTCCTCGCCCGAAACCTGCGCGGGCAGCAGGCTCTCCAGAATCTTGACCTGCTCGGTCAGGTTGTCGGTACGCTCCTGGTCGGTGCCGGCCTTGATGGACATCTCCAGCGTCTCGCTCGTCTGCTTGATCAGACGCTTGATCATGCTGTTAACGTCTTCCTCGGTCACATCGCGGCGCTCGTTGACCTCGATATTCTTCACCTCGGCCTTGACCTGGCGAATGATGGACAGGCGAACCTTGTCCTTGGCCTTCATGGCCGCGATCATTTCTTTCTGCAGCTCTTCGTTGGTCATCTGCAAATCCTCTCTAATAGCGTGGGCGGCACTCGCGCGAGCACCGCCCCATGATTACTCAGTCGTCGACGAATCGTCGGTCGAACTCTTGGTGACGCCCTTCAGACTCACGTTATAGGGTACGTCCTTGGGCATGGGGTTGACGGTAATGTCAGCGTCCTTCTTGTACTGCTCCAGCCACTCGCTGTACGCGGTGCTGGCCGCTTGCGTCTTCACCACGTTGGAGACGTACTTTTTGATGTCCTTGGGCACCTGGTTGATGTCATCAACCTGATTATCGACATGGAAGCAGTCAGTACACTTGATGATGTGGTAACCATAGGTCGACTCGACGACTTCGCTCACGTCGCCCTTGTTGAGCCCCTCGAGCGCCGTCTGGTAGCTGTCGACGAAAGTGGTGAGCTTATCCCAGCCCACATCGCCCTTCTTCTCCTTGGAACCGGTGTCCTCGGAGTACCGCTCCACGGCGTCCTCAAAGCTCAGCTCACCGGAGTTGATCTTGTCCAGGCACTCCTGCGCCTTGGCCTTGGCGGCAGCCTTGTCCTCGTCGGAAGCGTCGGAATCAACCTTGATCAGGATGTTCGACGAGCGGCGAGCATCGTTGTAGTTAGACAGGTTCTCGTTGATGTAATCGACAATCTCGCTGTCCTTGGGCTTGCTGGTGGGCGCCACGGCATCCTTGAGTTTCTGCTGCGCCAGACTCTCCTTGAGCGAGTCCTTGTAGGTGTCCTCGGTATAGCCGTAGGTCTTGAGGGTCTTCTTAAAGGCCTTGGCACCGCCCGCGCTCTTGCACGCGTCCTTCCATGCCTTCTCGACCTCCTCGTCCGACACCGTCACGCCGTTTTCCTTCTGCGCCTGCTGAAGCAGAATCTGCTGGGTGTAGGAATCGATGAGCTGCTTGCGATACTTCTTGGGCGTGAGGTCGTTGTCGACCAGGTACTGCGCCCAGTCCTTGTCCTTGGTGTAGCCGTAGGACGTGCGCATGCTCATGATCTGCTTGGTCACGGTGTCCTCGGTAAGGTTGGTGCCGTTGATAGTAGCAGCAACACCGCCAGTCAGCTTGTAGCCCGAGGTGTCCTCAGCCTGCGACATAAGGCCGGAGCACGCCATCGCCGAGACGGAAAGCAGCATCGCCAGCACGCCGATAACCACCAGAACGATCTTGACGGTCTTAGACACGTACGTCTTGCGCTGCTTCTTGCGAGAGCTGGAGGCAGCGCGGGCCTGCTGCTCGGGCGTCGGCGCGGTCTCGGAGTTCTTTTTCTTATTTGCCATAGTTGGCCTTTCGCATAACGAATCGAACAAACGCCATTGTGTCACAACGCAGCCCCCGCGGCACGCTTGGTGCATTGGGGACAGGTTAATCTGCACCATTTTGGTGCAAAGGGGACAGATGCGGCACTTGGCAGTTGGGGACGTTCTTTATGTGCCGGCAGTTAGGGACAGTCCCCAAGTGCCGGCAGAAAAGGAACGTCCCCAAGTGCCGGTTTAGCTCCACCTTAGAAGTGGCGGCGGATGGCGTCGACCATGCCCTGCGGCGTGGTTTGGCCGAGCACGTCGGCTGCGGCATCGGCGTCCATAAAGATGTTCATGAGCGCCTGCAGGGCCTCGACCTGGCCGCCCGGCTCTGCGATGCCCAGATTGATGACGATCTGCGCCGACACCGGAGCGCCCATGCCAGCCATAGCGTTAAATGTCACGGGCGCGGCGGGCTTCACCACCGCGATATAGGGCTTGGCCACAAACCCCTGATCGGTATGCGGAATGGCAATGTTTGCCGCCGGCATGGCAAGACCCGTGGGATAGGCATCCTCGCGCGTGCGAACGGCGTCGAGCCAACCGGATGCAATGTAGCCACGTGGTGCAAGCTCGCCCTCGAGCCGCGCGAACACCTCATCCGGCGTCGCACACTCCCAATCAAAAAACACCAGCTCAGGCGTAAACAGCGCTTCGTTATCCGCCATGCGCTCACCTCTCTCACCTAGTCACCTGGGACGTTCTTAAACGACTAGTCATTCAAGAACGTCCCCAATGACCAGTCGTTTAAGAACGTCCCCAATGACTACCTAAAACAAAGGGTGGCCACTTGCGCCTTGGCGCCAATGACCACCCTGACTACTCGACTAAATTGTACTGTGCGCCACTAGCCGCGAGGCGCATCAATTGCCACCTTGCCGCTCTCCAGCACGTGAACGCGGCCGTCGGCGAGCATTTGCACAACCTCGGGATACAGCACGTGCTCGATCGCGTGGATGTGCTCCTCGAGCGTGTCGACGTCCCAACCCTCCTCAACAGCCAGCGCACGCTGGGCGATGATGGGGCCGTTGTCGTAGATCTCGTTGGCAAAGTGCACGGTCACGCCGGTCACCTTGACGCCGCGAGCAAACGCATCGTCAATCGCATGGGCGCCGGTAAAGCTCGGCAGCAGCGCCGGGTGTAGGTTGACCACGCGATTGGGAAACGCTGCCAGCAGCGGCGTGTGCACCATGCGCATGTAACCGGCCATCACCACGTACTCGCAGCCGCGCTCGAGCAGCTCATGCGCGATGATCTCGTCGGCCGCGATGGGGTCGGCATAGACATCCTTGGACAGCGTGAGCGTCTGAATGCTCGCACGCTCGGCGCGCTGCAAGCCCTTGGCCGAAGGACGGCTCGACACCACAAGCTCAATCGAGGCGTTGAGCTTGCCGGCGGCGATCAGGTCGATCAGCGCCTGCAGGTTGGTACCCGAACCGCTGATGAGCACGCCGATCTTGAGCGGCTCGGCCGTATCGGTGCCGGTCGGACGGGTGTAGGGCACAAAGCCCAGGCCCTCGGCAGCAGCCATCTGCTCGTTAGCGCTCATCGGAGTACACGACCTTACCGGAACCCTCGACGCACTCGCCCACGCGGAACGGCTTCTCGCCCAGCGCGACCAGGGCCTCGGTAACCGCGGCCTCGTCCTCGGGGGCAACGATCAGGCACAGGCCGACGCCCATGTTGAAGGTCTTGCATGCCTCGTTGGGCGCGAGCTCGGCCTGACGCGACACGTAGGTGATGACGGGCGGAACATCCCAGCCCATCTCGGCGCCGTTGCGGGTGACCACGGCGTCGACGTCGTCGGCGAGCGCGCGGTTGAGGTTCTCGGTTATACCGCCGCCGGTGATGTGGGCGATGGCGTGCACGTTGGCGCCGCCGCGCAGCAGCTCCAGAATCGGCTTCACATAAATGCGCGTGGGGGCCAGCAGGGCGTCGGCCAGCGAAGCACCGCCGAGCTCCTCGAGCGGACGGCTCAGCTCCTCGGCCTTAGCGGCGGCCTCGGGCGTACCCGGCTTGATGCCGTCGACACCGATAACCTTGCGCACGAGCGAGTATCCGTTGGAGTGCACGCCAGTGGAGGGCAGGCCCAGGATCACGTCGCCGGGGCGGACGTTCGCGGGGTCGAGCATCTTGGGACGGTCGACGACGCCCACGGTAAAGCCGGCGAGGTCGTAGTCGGCCGGAGCCATGACGCCCGGGTGCTCGGCCATCTCGCCACCCACGAGCGCGCAGCCCGCGAGCTTGCAGCCATCGGCCACGCCCTTGATGATCTTTGCCATGTGCTCGGCCTCGATGTGGCCGATGGCAACATAGTCCAGGAAGAACAGCGGCTCGGCGCCCGAAGCCAAAATGTCATTGACGCACATGGCGACCAGGTCCTGGCCCACCGTCTCGTGACGGTCCATGATCTGGGCGAGCACGAGTTTGGTGCCCACGCCGTCGGTGCCGCTGATCAGGATCGGGTCTTCCATATCCTTAAGCGCGGCGGCCGAGAACAGGCCACCAAAGCCGCCGATGCCGCCGATAACCTCGGGGCGGTTGGTGTCCTTGACCATCTGCTTAATAGCGTCGACGGCGCGGCCGCCCTCGGCGGTATCGACGCCGGCGTCCTCGTACGTCACATGCTTGCTGTCGCTCATCTGAGCCTTCCTCTCCCACTACCGTTTGCCGCACAGGCACCAAACGGTGCTCATAGTTGCGTTCATTTCGGCGCACGCCATAACGGCACGCGCCGTCATATCAACAAAACAGCAGGTAAAACCTACCAAAATAAACCTGTCCCTACATGGCAGGCTTTAGGCCTCGCCGTGCTCCTCTTCCCAGCTGCGGTCGTCGTATTTCTCGACCACGGCGTCGTCGTCAACGTGCAGCGGCTTGTCCAGGTTGCGGGGCTTAAAGCCCTCCATGAACTTGTCGCGGCCAAAGCTCTCGGGAATCGCCACGGGGTAGCGTCCGGTAAAGCACGCATCGCAGTAACCGCCCTTGGGCATGACCTTCAGCAGGCCCTCGACCGAAAGGAAGGCCAGCGAATCGGCGCCGATATACTCGCAAATCTCGTCGACCGTCTTGTTGGCGCTGATAAGCTGCGACTGCACGTCGGTATCAATGCCGTAGAAGCACGGCCAGATGACCTCGGGCGAGTTGATGCGGATGTGAATCTCCTTGGCGCCGGCGTTGCGCAGCATCTTGACGAGCTGCACCATGGTGGTGCCGCGGACGATGGAGTCGTCAATGACGACCAGGCGCTTGCCCTCGATGTTGTCGCGCAGTGGGTTGAGCTTCATACGCACGCCCATGGCACGCAGCTCCTGCGTAGGCTCGATAAACGTACGGCCCACATAGCGATTCTTGATGAGGCCCTCGCCAAAGGGAATACCGCTCTCGTGCGAATACCCCTCCGCGGGCGGCAGGCCGGAGTCGGGCACGCCGATGACCAGGTCGGCCTCGACGGGCTCCTCATGTGCCAGCTGACGACCCATGTCATAACGGCAGGCGTAGACGCTCTTGCCGTTCATGATGGAGTCGGGGCGAGCGAAGTAGACCTGCTCAAAGATGCAGTTAGCAGGCTCTTCGGCGGCAGGCACGCCCTGCTCGGACACAAGGCCCTCGGCGCTGATGCGCAAAATCTCACCGGGACGGACGTCGCGGACGTACTCGGCGCCCACAATGTCGAGCGCACAAGTCTCGGAGGCAACGACCCAGCCGCCGGCACGCGTGACATGGGTGGCAGCGTCGACCGTCGCGGCGTCGTCTTGCGACGGCAGTTGCGAAACGGAAGCGGCATCGGCCTGGTCCAGGCCCTCGTCCACGAGCTTGCCCAGCACCAGCGGGCGAATGCCATGCGGATCGCGGAATGCGTAGAGCGCCTGCTCGTTGATGAGCGTCATGGCGTAGCCGCCGCGCACGAGCTCCATGGTCTTGCGAATGCCCTCGCGCAGATGGCCTGTACGCTGAGTAAAGTAGCCGATGAGTTTGGTCGCGACCTCGGAATCCGAGTTGGAGAGGAACGGTACGCCCAGCTCGATCAGCTGGCGACGCAGCTCGTCGGTGTTGACGAGGGTGCCGTTGTGCGCGAGCGCGATAATGACGCTATTGATGGTAGAGAGGTGCGGCTGAGAGGCTTCCCAGCTCTTGGCGCCGGCGGTGCCGTAGCGCACATGACCCACGGCCAGCTGACCGGAGAGCGTCGACAAGTCGGCATTGGAGAACACGCGGTCGAGCAGGCCCAGATCCTTGCGGACCATAACCGTACCGCCGTCACCAACGGCGATTCCCGCCGATTCTTGGCCACGGTGCTGCAGTGCACGCAGGCCAAAGTACGTCAGTCGAGCCACGTCGCGATCGGGCGCCCAGACACCAAAAACGCCGCATTCCTCATGCAGCTGGTCGGAGTCCGGATCATACGTCGACATGGCGTTCACCTGTCCCGCGGCGCGCTCGGCCGCGCGGATGGTTTCTTGAGACATGGCATCCCCTCAGAGCCTCGTATTTTGGCGTTACCCGCCTTATTATACGCACGGCGCGACGCGCTCCCCAGCGCATGAGCAGCGCTTTTTAAAAGCCCACCGAGCTTATTATCCGTTTTGCGACCAAACATTTTATTGGGTAGTCCACTCTCAGGGGCAACGGCCTCGAAGACTTCCCGTGCGCCGTGTCTCGCCCGCGCTAGGGGCTACATTGTTGCAATTGGGACGTTCGTCCTGTCTTTTAGCTGGTCGTCGGCGTATCCTTGTAGGCTACTACAAGACGAGAAAGGTAGCGTATGGATCGAAATCAACTCGACCCCAGTGTCCCCAGCACCACGGAGGCCAAGAAGGTCCCCCTTATCATCAAGGTCTACGCAGTCCTGTGCACCCTATCTGGCGTGGGCACGCTCCCGTCAGTCGCCGTCTTTATGTGGCAGGTCATCACCGCACTCATTAACGGCAACGTCGCCGCTAAGCTCGGTGATAACACCCTGGTCGCGGTTGGCCTTATCGTCGCCGGCATTATGCTCTCGGCGGCAAGCGCGATCATCTTGATCGTCTTTGGCCTGGACCTCATCAAGGACCAGCGGCGCAATGCCGCCCGCCTGTCTTACGTCCTCATCGCATTTACCGTCGTGGAGCTTTTAGTTGACGTGATGCTCCAGGGCATCGGACCCTTCCTGCTGCGCCCCGCCGTCCAGCTTGTCATCCTCATTGCGCTGTCGGCCACCGTCGACCCCACGCTACGCCAGGAGCGCGAACTGCAGCGCCGTCTGCAAGAGATGCTCGACCGCGATGCCGCCGCCGAGGGGATGCTCGGCCGCGACGAAACCGGCGAGGGCTACATCAAGCTCAACTACTTCAACCTGTTCTGGGTATTCTTCGTCTGCAGCGTGTTAGGTCTCATTCTCGAGGAAGTCTGGCATATGGTCGTCGTCGATCCCGGCGTCTATCAGGACCGTGCCGGTATGCTATTTGGCCCCTTTAGCCCCATCTACGGATTTGGCGCGGTGCTCATGACCATGGCGCTCAACCGCTTCTATAAAAAGAATCCTCTGATCATTTTCCTGGTAAGTGCCCTGATCGGCGGCGCTTTCGAGGTGTTTGTAGGCTGGTTTATGCAGACCTCATTTGGCGTGGTGTCGTGGAGCTATTCACACATTAGGCTATTCGGCATGCCCGATCCCATCGCGGTATTGACCGGGGGACGCACATGCACGCCGTTTGCCTGCATGTGGGGCCTGGGTGGCCTCATCTGGATCAAGGTCTTGCTGCCGCGCCTGCTTAAGCTCATCAATATGATTCCATGGAAACGCCGCTACTCTGCTACCGTCATCCTGACCGCCGTCATGTTGATCGACGGCGTCATGACGTTGCAATCGCTCGACTATTGGTATCAGCGCGTCAACGGAACCGTTCGAAATATTCCCGTCGCACAGTTCTATGACAAGCATTTCGATAACGAATATATGGAGAACCGTTTTCAGAGTATGACCATGAGCCCCAAGGACGCCACACGCGTGTAGCAAACGCCAGAGCAAAATAGCTCCAACACATCAAAGCCCGCTGGCAGATCTACATGAACTGCCGGCGGGCTTTCGCTATAGACAGACTCGGATTGCCGACGAGGCCTTACGCCTCGCGCTCGACCTCGCTCACGCACTCGTTCTTGATGGTGCCGACGAGCGACTGCAGCGCATCGACCACATGCGGGCGAATGTCTCCGCCAATGAGCACGAGCATGATGTCGTCGCCCACGGTAAGCTCGCCGCTCGCCAGCCACACGCGCACATAGCCGATACCCGGCATCGTGCGCGTCGCCTCGATAGCGGCCTGCACCTTTTCGGCATCGAAGCCAAACACCATGCCGCCCACCTTGTGGCCTGGCGCCACGCCATCGGTCTCGACTCCGCGCACTTCGGCCTTGGGCGTCGCGCGCACCACGCCGTTGTGTGTCAGGTACATCCCACAATCAGCCGCCGAAACATCGGCCTTGGCTTCGCGCAGCCAAGCATCAACCGAAGGCATCGATTTGCCGTTCTCAAGCATCATTTCTCCTTTTGATTTCCAGGGTAGTCTTTTTGGGACGGGGCCCGGACACTTTATTCCTCGACCGGCGTGAGCACCATGACGGCGCGCGTATTGCTAAATGACAGCGAACGGCAGGTCACAAGCGTTACGACCTTGGTTGCCGAAGCGGCACGATCGGTGGCATCGCTCGCCACGGCAGAGGCACCGTCGAGCATCTCGGACAGATAATTCTTCAGTCCGTCATCGCCCTCAAAGTTGGGCGTGCGCGCCTTGGCATACGTGTCCTCGACCACCTTGGTCGCCAGCGGACGCAGCTTATACGTTGCATCGCGCGTGATGTAATACACGTACTCGATGCTATCGAACGTCGCTTGGTCGGTGGTGTCCGAAATCACGTTGAACATCGACCCATCGTTCATATGGTGGCCGTAGATCGTGGTCTGCTGATCCACCATGCCCGGCGCGGTGTCGTCGCTATCCAGGAAGATGGCGCCCGACGCATTGGCCGTACCGTCAAACAGCGTGTTGAGGTACTTGGAGTTGTTGTTGGTCTGCACCACGGGGTAGTTGATGTTGGTGCCGGGCGCGTAAATCCAACCCACAACCTCGGGATTTGTCTGGGCCAGCGCATTGAAGTCGACAATTGGCACGCCACTGGCGTCCTTGTCGCTCACATATTGATTTTCGATTTTTTGATACGACTCGCTCGCCTGCTTGTAGCCAATCTGCGCGTTGATAAAGATGGCGGCAGCGGCAACGATCAGGCCAATGCCGATAATGATGAGCAAAATGGGAATGACGGAGCGGCGCTTTTTACGCGACGGCTCGGTATAGCTCGATGGCGCGGCATGCGCCGAAGAGCGAGGTGGCTTCTTGGCCGTACTGTATGACGAAGGGCGGTATGCAGCAGGTGTATCCTGACGGCGATGCTTCGCCGGCGTCACGGGGCGCGGCGCGCGCGGCTGCTGAGGAGAGGATGTCCGACCCTGCTGCGGCGCGCGGGCTGCTCCCGACTTGGCTGAATCGGGAATCCGAGAAGCCGAAAAACGCTTTCCCTGATAGTCGGACATGGCTCTCCTTATGCTGCAAATGGACTGGCAGAGCGCTTAGGCGTCAGCCATCTCCTGCTTCATCTTCTCGATAACCTTGCGGTACTCGGGGTCGCAGGCGCCCAGGATCTGCGTGGCGTAAATGGCAGCGTTCTTGGCACCGTTGATGGCCACACAGGCAACGGGCACGCCCGAAGGCATCTGCACCATCGACAGCAGCGAGTCCATACCACCCAGATCGCTCGTCTTCATAGGCACGCCGATGACCGGCAGCGGCGTAAACGCAGCCACGACGCCGCCCAGGTGAGCAGCCTTGCCGGCGGCAGCGATAATCACCTTGATGCCGCGGTCGGCAGCGGTCGAGGCCCACTCATGGACCTTCGCCGGTGTGCGGTGTGCACTTGCAATCACGAGCTCATAAGGCACGCCCAGCGCCTCGAGCTCGGCGGTGCAGCCTTCCATAACGCCCAGATCGGACTTGGAGCCCATGATGATTCCGACAACCGGCTTCTGATCTGCCATAAACAAAGACCTCCTGTTGAGAGCGGTGACGCGGCGAATCCGCGACCCTTAACTACTGAGAGTAGTATAGCTGCTCCCGTCCCTGCGGTCTTTGTGGTGCTTCGCGGGCGGGCCAGGCTTTATCTTCACTCCGGTTGCTTCGCAAAGTCGTTCAGATAAAGCCTGGCCCGCCCGCGAAGCGCCCTGCGACCTACCGGGGATTGCTATGACGTACGTTGGCTGAAATAAAAACGTGGGCTCTGTCGTTCATTCGAACGACAGAGCCCACACTCACTTTATTTCTC
>CAUAEH010000022.1 GCA_958427975.1 uncultured Collinsella sp.
GAATCCTATACGCCGCACCATTTGAGATTAAAGCTCCCGGCAACGGGGGCTTTTCTTTTATGTAAGCACTGCATGGATTCGAACCTCGGTCGAGGCGCGGGCGTGAAGCGGACGATTTCCTGTCGACTCGTGTAAGATTCCGAGTAGATGTCGCGACTTATTCGCGACCACTCCTTCTTCAAGCGACCGATCAGGGTGATACTTCGTGGCAGAGCGTCCGACATACAAGCTCAGGTTTCTCGATCCCAAGAAGCGCTTTCCGGCGATGCCCGAGCAGCCTGCGGGACGCTCATATGGCGTGGTCTGGAAACTCTTTGGCGAGGATCAGCTTGAATCTTGTTATGTCGTCGAATTCGTTGGCAAAAGTCATGTGTCGCTTTTGGGCTACGTAAGCGTTTCGGGTGAGGTGTACAAGGTGGACCGCCCCGTCAGCGAGGCTCCGCTGCCCAACGATCCCGACATGGAACTGGTCCTTGACGAGTCGGATTCCAGTATTGGTGAGATTATGGTAAGGGAAGCCAACGGTGCAATGCGCGCGTGTGCGCAAACTGCCGGCTCTCCCGAAGGCCCCATGCGCGAGCAGTCCGACCACGAGACATGGAATTCGACCCGCGCCCTTCCTTACGGCGAGTTCATGGCCTCGATGTTCTTGCGCTACGTGATATTTGCCAACTCCGAAAGCGCTATTGTGAACACGGCGGACGCCGGCGGACTCGACGAGGGTATGCAAAACGTTGTCGACAAGATCAAGCTCGTAAAGTTGCCCGAGCCGGTCGAGGTGTTTTTGGGCTTTAACACGGCACCGCTCCCCGATGCTATCGAGACGCTGCTCTACCGCGTTGACCATGCCGAGAATCCGAGCGGTATCGAGCGCTATGCCGCCGCCCTTATGAGCGAAATTGACTTGCCCCGCCTGCGCACCATCGCTGCCAAGTCCGAGATGAGCCTGGCTCGCATTGATCGCTCAAAGATTTTCTATCTCAATTTTGATCGTAGCCTGTTGGACCAGGACGAGATTGACATGCTGCTTGCCATCGAGTGCCGTCTCAACCGCCTCTCCGGCATCCTTGAGCGCATCGGGGCCGGATTGGTCCCTGCGGCATCCTCGCCGAGCCTTGAGGGCTGCGCGCTCTTTGATGCGTGGCATATCGCCAAGACGACCAACGATGTTCCCCGACTGCTCGATACGGCTTCGAGCGATAACCCGTGGGGCAAGCCGGGTACGGTGGCTTGCCAGCCGGGCGGCGAGTGGGACGTGCGCACCCGTTTTGCGCGAATCGTTGAGGCGCTCAACGTGGTCACGCGGCTCGACTATACCTATCGGGCAAACGTTGCCGAGGGGATTATGCTCGTTCGGTTTGGGCAGTCTGTCGTTGATGCCATGCCGCAACGTGAATACGACGCTCAGGATGACGCCTGGCGCGAGCTGGACGAGGACACGCGCGCGATCTGGGCCGCGGAGCACGATGCGCGCGTGGCACTCACGCTTGCGGCAGCGTGTTTTGCCGCGGGCACCTGCATCACGCGCTGCTATGTGCAGATTGCTGCTCCCGACAGTGAGCAGGGCGAGCGCGTTGTCGCAACGTATTTCTTTGGGCGCGCGGCCTATCTGGCCGATTGCGTGCCTGTCGCCAAGGATCTTGAGAGCATGGACATGGACGATATGCCGTGCAAGCGTGTACTTGAGGCGTATGAGTCAACTGCTCCGGAGACGATTGAACCTGCGGAGGTTCATGCTCGTCCGCGTGATGACCATCGCACGCTTCCGCCGGCGCTGCGCGATTTGCTGCTTGCCGATACGGCTGACGAGTTGGAGGTCATGGAAGAGGACGACGACCCATACGTGGCCCGTGTTGTTGAATTGCGCGAGCAGGCAAAAGTCGACCGTACAGGTGCTTTTGAAGGCTTTTCCCGTCTTGTTGAGGAGTTGGAGGCTAAGTGCGCCGTTGCCGAGCTTTTGGCGACAGGTCCGGTTCAAACGCAGTTTTGCGATAACCAGCTGGTGCGCATGGTGCTACCGGTGTTGGAAGAAGACCGCTCTGTGCGAATCCTTCGTGCGCCCGATGCGCTGTACTTTGCCCAGCACGAGATCTGCAGCTTTTACGTCGAGCAAGAGGACTTTGAACGAGCGCTGCCCGAGGTGCGCCATCTTTACGATCTGGCGCGCTCGTCCATGCAATCGCACTTTGCGCTCATCAACGTTCTTGCGCGTCTGGAGCGCTTTGACGAGATTATCGAGGTGGCGCGCCACGGCCTACGTATTGCCAGCGATCGCTCTGCAATCGGCTACCTGTTCTATCGCCTGGCGTTTGCCTATTGGAATTGCGATCAGCTCGACCTTGCGCTGGCTTGTTACCGTCTGGTGCCACGTGGCGAGGAGTCGGGCAGCAGCGCGCTGGAAGAAATACAGGGCCTTATGAACGAGATGGGCGTCAGCGAGCCTCCGACGTTCGAGGAAGCGGTCGAGACCATTCGCAAGGCTGGACTCGAGCTGCCGCCAGTGTCCGCCGTGACGAATCAGCTGGCAGATGCCGCTGTTCAACTGGTCGACAACGGCTTCTTTTTCCTGGCACGCGGTTGCATCTTCCAAATGTGGCGCACCATGGGCAACGACGAGCTCGGCTCCCTCAACCGCTCGCTGGGGTAGGCGAAGCTTCCAATGAGGAAAGGATGCTAGGCAATTAGAAAATTTCCTCTTGCCCATCTTAGGCTGTTTGGTTACTATAGAACGGCTGTTACGGAGAGCTGACCGAGAGGCCGAAGGTGCTCGCCTGCTAAGCGAGTATGCCCCAAAAGGGCATCTGGGGTTCGAATCCCCAGCTCTCCGCCAGTTTAACTTTAAAGAAGGGTCCCATCGGGGGCCCTTTTTTATTATCGAGAAAGGGCGCTGGGGATTCGAACCCGAGAGGGCACGGGCGTTAAGCAAACGCGAAAGCGTTTGTAGCCCGTGGGCGAAAAGCCGCCAGGCTTTGAAGCCGGAGGGCATGCGTAGCATGCCCGGACATCCCCAGCTCTCCGCCAGTACGAATTTGAAGAAGGGTCCCATTTGGGGCCCTTTTTTGTGCGGAGAAAGGAGGCTGGGGATTCGAACCCTCAAAATTGAGGCGCCCCGTTGGACGCCTCATTTGGTTCGATGTGATATCGCTCCGGCCCTACGCCTTGGGCGCCTTGGCTACGGTCTCGCTCTCGGCTGTGAGCGGGCGGTTGTCGATGCGGCGGCCCAAGCGATCGAGCTTCACGAGCAGCCATTCAATGGGATTCGGCCCTGCGCCTTCCTCGTCGGCAACCAGGTCCATGACGGCGATCTTGGTGCCGTCCTGCTTGAGTGTAACGCTGCCCACCTTGTCGCCCACATGCACCGTGCCCGAAAGATCGTCGTAGCTAACCTTTTCGGTCACCTCGCCGGCAAGAGAAAACACGGTCGCTTGCGCCGTGGGATCGGCGAGCGTGGCGTCGATTGTCTTATCCGTCCAGTCGGTTTGACTAATGCGCGCCATAAGCGGGTTGCCGTTGGCGGTCTTTTCTTGCGTGTTGGCGATTGCGACCGTCACCTTGTGACCGTAGTACCAGTTGGCAAGGGTGGCGGTATCGGTAAAGCGCTGATCGGTGGTGGTGGAGTTCAAAATAACGGTGTAGATCTCGTCGCCGTCGCGGTTGTAGGCGCTCGTAAAGCAATAGCCCGCGTCGTCGGTGGTGCCGGTCTTGCCGCCGATGTTGCCATCTTGGCCCAGCAAATAGTTATGCGTGTCCATGGAATGCGAATGGTCGGTGCCGTCGGTGCCCGTGACCTCGATCCAGGAATCCTCGCTCGCTACGACCTCGCGGATCGTGTCGTTTTTCATGGCCTCCTGCATCATCAGCGCTACGTCGTGTGCGGTTGAGTGCATATTGCCAGCCCACTCATCAAAGTCCAGACCATGCGGGTTTTCAAAAAGCGTACCGGTACAGCCGAGCTTCTTAGCGCGCTCGTTCATGGCCTTCACAAATGTGGCCTCGGCGTCTTTGGTCTTGGGGTCGATCTTCTTGCCCACATATTCGGCGAGCACGATGGCGGCGTCGTTGCCCGAGGGAATCATCAGACCGCGTAGTGCCTGCTCCACGGTAAGCTCGTCGCCTTCGAGCAAGCCGGCGGTCGAATTACCCACGGTGGCTGCGGCGTTGCTCACCGTGACCTTTTCGTCCATCTTGCAATTCTCGACGGTTAGGATTGCGGTCATGACCTTGGTGATCGAGGCGATTTTGACCTGCTCATCGGCGCCGCGCCCATAGTAGACGGTACCGTCTTTGCCCATGACGAGGGCATTGGTCGCATCGATATCGGGCAGGTTTTCGGCCGTGATGCCGCGCGCATCGGCGGTTTTGCCGCAAACATTGTCGGTCGTGAGCACTTGGGCGCCGGCGACGGTGGGCGCGCCAGCGGCAAGGGCGATAGCGCAGACAAAGCCGGCGGCAAGCTGGGCTGAGCGCTTTGCAAAAGAGGTGAGGGACTTCACAGATTTCGCTTTCGACGGGATGGTCTCTTCTGAAACTAGAGTATATCGTTTGCCGGCGTCGGCGATCATCGCGTGCGTGCGTGGCCCACATCCGCGTTCGAACGGGCACAAGGGTGCTTAAGACCGACTTAATCACCCACGCTTGTTGTGTGTGGCGTGCGTCGCCTCAGGCATAATGGAGCGCGAGAGGAGCACGCATGAACGAGCGCATACTGGTAGTTGATGACGAAAAGGCCATCGCCGACTTGGTTGGCATCTACCTTACAAAAGAGGGCTTTGATGTCCAGATTGCCTATAGCGGGGCCGATGCTGCCAAGGCGATTTTGGAGCAGGAGTTCGATTTGGCGCTGCTAGATGTCATGCTGCCCGATATCGATGGGTTTGAGCTGCTGCGTACGATCCGTTCCAGCCATACCTATCCCGTGATCATGCTGACGGCGCGCGATGCCCAGCAAGACAAGATCGGGGGCCTTTCGCTTGGCGCGGACGATTACGTGGTTAAGCCGTTCCGTCCGCTGGAGCTCATCGCGCGCGTGCACGCTCAGCTTCGCCGCTACACCAGCTACGGTAGCCGTGCACAGGCGGCCGAGTCGCCGACCATTCAGCTCGACGGCTTGGAGATCAACCGCGACGCTCGTTCCGTGACGGTGGACGGTGCACCGGTACGCCTCACACCCACCGAGTATTCAATCTTGCTGTATCTGGTCGAGCATCGCGGCAGCGTGGTGGCCGTGGAGGACCTGTTCCGCGCGGTGTGGAGCGAGGATTTTATGCCCGGCTCCAACAATACGGTGATGGTGCACATTCGCCACTTGCGCGAAAAAATCGGCGACGACGCACAAAAGCCACGCTTTATCAAAAACGTCTGGGGCGTCGGCTACATCATCGAATAGCGCCTTTGATGGTGGGGAAGTGGATATGACAAAAGACGATAGGCAGGCATTCGAGGTACCCGATCGGCTCTTTGAATACGTGAGGTCGGTCGTCGACAACCGCGCGCTTGCAACGGTGCTGCTCTTTTTGCTGAGCCTGCTGCTGATTGGCATCGACAACATCGCCGGAATCTTGACGGTGCTGCTTGCCGGCTTTTTGCTGATCGATCGATTTGAGATCGTGCGCCGCTGCATGGTGATTGGCGGCGCCGCGTGGGCCATGACGTTGGCGATTGGCGCCATGGCGCTCGGCGGCATCGAAGGGCCGGTGCTGTTCGATGCCGGCTTTGTATTCAACATGCTTGGCTTTGTGCTGGCGCTTGCCGCGTGCGTGCTGTTCTTGTGTGGCCGCGCCCTGTACTACCAGGGCTACGAACAGGGCGAGCAGCATGCCGATTGTGTGCTGGCCGCTCGTATTCAAGATCGCCTGATCGATCACCCCGACACCTGGGACAACATCGACGGCGACTTCTTGGAGGTCGAGGGCGCCCTTAACC
This sequence comes from uncultured Collinsella sp., assembly GCA_958427975.1. Classification (GTDB taxonomy): domain Bacteria; phylum Actinomycetota; class Coriobacteriia; order Coriobacteriales; family Coriobacteriaceae; genus Collinsella. The sequence goes on from CAUAEH010000022.1 coordinate 5,923, forward strand.
GCGTGCATGACCGTGAGCGCAAGGTGCAACAGGCCTTGCGTGACGAGTCGCATCGCAAGGACGATCTGGTCACGTACTTGGCACATGACCTACGCACCCCGCTTGCCAGTGTGGTGGGCTATCTTTCGCTGCTGCAAGAGGCTCCTGAGCTGCCGGTTGAGCAACGTGCGCACTTTACGGGCGTGGCTCTCGACAAGGCGCACCGGCTCGATGCACTCATCGAAGAGTTCTTCGATATCACACGCTTTGACTTCCACGATATCGTGCTCACGCGCGGCTATGTTGATCTGGGGTTGCTGCTGGCTCAGGTGGCTGACGAGTTCTATCCCATCCTCAACGAGCAGCATAAGGAAGCCCAAGTTGATATCCACGAGGACCTGACGGTGCTCGTGGATGGCGACAAGATGGCTCGCGTGTTCAACAACATCATGAAAAACGCCGTCGCCTATAGCTATGAGGGCTCGACTATCACGATTGAGGCCGGGCGCAAAGACGATGGCGGCGCGCGCGTTCGCTTTATCAATCAGGGCGATCCTATCCCTGCGGCTAAGCTCAAGGTGATCTTTGAGAAGTTCTATCGCCTGGATGCGGCGCGTGCGACCAATCGCGGTGGTGCCGGTCTGGGCCTTGCTATTGCCAAGGAGATCATCGCGGCACACGGCGGTACCGTTGCATGTGAATCGACGCCCGAACACACGATATTCACCATCGAGCTGCCCGCCGCATAGCCAGCGTGCCCTTACAAACACTTGACAATGCGCTCACGTGCATATGAGCCGCGATTTCTACTATCGATACTGCTGAATTGATATCGATGTGGAGGTATGCGGTATGACGGCTGCTGCGGCTGTGGAGCCCACGGAGCTTGAAGAACTCATGGAAGCGCAGGCCGAGGCCGCGCACGAGCGCGAGGTTGGGGATGCGACTCGCCCCACGGCAGAGGATCTTGCCGCCTCGCCGACGCGCATCGACGTCGAGGGCCTCGACCTGTTCTATGGCGACCATCATGCGCTCAAGGACGTGAATATCAAGATCCGCGACAAGCAGATCACCTCATTTATCGGGCCTTCGGGCTGCGGAAAGTCCACGTTGCTGCGCTGCTTTAACCGCATGAACGACGGCATCAAGGATTGCCGTATCGAGGGCAAGATTGCGCTCGATGGTCAAGATATCCTGGGCGATTACGACATCTGCCGTTTGCGCCAGCGCGTGGGCATGGTGTTCCAGCGCCCCAACCCGTTTCCCATGAGCATCTACGACAACGTCGCCTATGGGCCGCGCGGTATGGGTGTGCGCGACCGCGTCGTGCTCGACGAGCTGGTCGAGGACTCCCTTCGTCGCGCTGCGCTATGGGATGAGGTCAAGGACAAGCTCAAAGAGTCGGGTCTGGGTCTTTCGGGCGGCCAGCAGCAGCGTCTGTGCATCGCCCGCGCGCTGGCCGTGCAGCCCGACATTCTGCTGATGGACGAGCCGACCTCGGCACTCGACCCTGTGTCGACGCTGGTGGTGGAGCAGCTGGCCTGTGAGCTCAAAGAGACCTGCACGCTCGTGGTCGTTACGCACAATATGCAGCAGGCGGCGCGTATCTCCGATTCGGTCGCATTCTTTTTGCTGGGTGAGCTGGTGGAGCACGCGCCCACCGCGCAACTCTTCAAGAATCCGACCGATCCGCGCACGGCGGATTATTTGACGGGGCGTTTTGGCTGATACCATCTAGTAAAGGTACCTTTAGGGTTAAGATGCGGTCATGCCGGCCGCAAAGGGGTTCAACATGATCTATTACGTCGAGGACGATGACAACATCAGGGATTTGACGGTCTATGCGCTGCGCAAGCAGGGGATTGAGGCCGAAGGCTTTTCGTGCGACGGTGAGTTTAAGGCTGCCGTGGCGCGACGGGTACCCGATGCCGTCCTGCTCGACATCATGCTGCCCGATACCGATGGCTTGGCGATTATGCGTCGACTGCGTGCCGATCGCCTGACGGCGACGGTGCCCATCATGATGCTTACCGCCAAGGATACCGAGCTCGACAAGGTGATGGCGCTCGATGGCGGTGCCGACGATTACCTGACTAAGCCGTTTTCGCTCATGGAGCTTGCAAGCCGCTGCCGCGCACTGCTGCGTCGCGGCGGCATGGTCAAGCAGGCGAGCGATGTGCTCAGCGTGGGCGACATCGTGCTCTCGCCCAGCCATCGCGAGGTGACCGTTGCCGGCGAGCCGCTTAAGCTCACCCTGCGCGAGTTCGACCTGCTCGAGTACCTCATGCGCAAGCCCGGCGTGGTTTTTACCCGCGAGTCGTTGCTGCAGAGCGTGTGGGGCTGGGACTTCGACGGCGGTTCGCGCACCGTTGACGTGCACGTGCAGACGCTTCGCCAAAAACTGGGCGAGCATGCCAGCGCCATCGAGACCGTGCGCGGCGTGGGCTACCGCTTGGCCGAGCCTTCTGCCGGCGATGGTGCCAAAGGCGACGACACCGCGGCCACCGCATCGGAGGAGTAACCCGTGGTCTTCGCCCCCCAGGGAAAACATACGCTGTCGCACCGCGTTTTTGTGACGATCTTTGTCTGCGCCATGGCGGTTATCGTGGCGTTTACGGTGCTGGGTGCGTTCTTTGTGCAAAACACCTTGGCGGATGCCACGAGTGCCAATCTGGCGCAGGAAACCGAGCTCATTGCTGCCGCTCTCGACGAACAGCAGGAGCCCATCCCGTTCTTGCGTAGTCTCGATCGCGAGGACTTGCGCATCACGCTGATTAACAAGGATGGATCGGTTGCCTACGACAACGAGGCGTCGCCTTCCACACTGCCCAACCATGGCGATCGCCCCGAGGTCATCGAGGCCTTTGAGAGTGGTTTGGGTTCCGCGGAGCGCGCAAGCTCTACGCTCGACGAGATTATGCTGTATCGCGCCGTCGCCCTTGATAACGGCCAGGTTGTCCGCTTGGCGCAGGCCCAGCCTGGCGTTGCGGCGATTTTGCTGTCGATGGTGGCGCCGATGCTGCTTATCGCAGCAGCGGGTGCGGTACTCTCGTTTTTTATGGCGCGCCGCGAGTCCCGTGCCATCATCGCGCCGTTGCAAGAGGTGGATTTGGACCACCCACGCCGTAGCTATGAGCACGCCTATGCCGAGATGGTCCCCATGCTTGAGCGTATCGAGTCGCAGCGCCAGGAACTCAAGCGCCAAATGGCGGTGCTAGCGGACAACGACCGTATGCGCCGCGAGTTCACGGCGAATATCACCCATGAGCTCAAGACGCCGCTTACGGCGATTTCGGGCTATGCCGAGCTCATCGCAAACGGCATGGTCGAGGGCGAGGGCGACCTGCGCAACTTTGGCGGTCGCATCTATCGTGAGGCGGGCCGCTTGGCAGCGCTTGTCAACGATATCCTTACGCTGTCTAACTTGGACGAGGCCGAGCGTGCAGCTGAGGGCGAGGCGGTGCCCATTGGGTCCACGGAGCCTATTGAGCTCTCGCGTGCCATCTACGCGGTCGAGCAGCGTCTTGAACAGGTCGCCCGTCAGGCGAATGTGACGATAAGTCATGAGACCAAGCCTGTGGTCATCGAGGGCGTGTCGCGCTTGATTGACGAGCTCATCTATAATCTGGCAAGCAACGCCATCCGCTACAATCGACCCGGCGGTACGGTTACGCTGCAGTGCGGCACCAACGACGAAGGCCATCCGTTCCTTGCGGTCGCCGACACGGGAATCGGTATCGCGCCTGAAGAACAGGGCAAGGTATTTGAGCGGTTCTATCGCGTGGACAAGAGTAGGTCCAAGGCACGCGGCGGAACCGGTCTGGGGCTTGCCATTGTCAAGCATGCGGCCCTGTATCATCACGCCACGCTCGATCTGTCGAGCGAGTTGGGCGTGGGAACCACCATTACGGTGACGTTTCCCATACAGCAGGACGAGCCATTCGCATAGCGATACAACATAGATATTGATGTAGACGCCGCATTTGACTTTCGGGTGCGGCGTTGTTGTGCAATTTTACGATTGCTTCCGACATTTTTACAGGAGAGCCTGTTTCTTATGTATAGAGTTTGGTCTCGGTAAAAAGATGCGATAACATACGGACAGTTTTGTCAATCCGAACTGGGGAAATGAAAGGCAAGCTGCATGACCCTTCTCGAACTGTTCCAGCTGCTGAAGAAGCACCTTCAGCTGGTCATCACCCTTCCGGTGGTCTGCGCGATCGCCATGGGCATCGTGTCCTTCGTTGCGATGGACAACACCTATACCGCGACGACGAGCATGTACATTCTCGCCAAGACCGACGATAGCGGTCAGATGAGCTACAACGATCTCTCGGCGAGTCAGATGCTTTCCAACGATATCGCCACGCTGCTGGATAGCGATAGCGTTAAGAGCGGCGCAGCCAATGAACTGGGCCTCACCGATCTGGATGACTACAAGGTGTCTGTTTCCTCCGAGACCACCACGCGTGTCATTACGCTTTCGGTTACCGGCACCGATGCCAAGGAGACGGCTAAGGTCGCAAAGGCCATAGCTAGCTCGGTGAGTACGGTCGCTCAGAACGTCGGCGCTGCCCAGAGCATCAACGTTATCGACGAGGCTAAGACCCCCGAAGCCCCCAGCGGCCCCAAGCGTATGCTGTACGTTGCTGTCGCGTTCCTCGCGGGCATCTTTATCGCAGTTGCCTATGTCGTTTTGGCAGACATGCTCAACACCCGCATCCGCGGTGCCGAAGAGGCAGAAGGGCTCCTGGGCATTCCCGTTGTTGGCCGAATTCCGGCTATGAAAGGTGGTAAATAGGCATGGCTAAGGCAAAGAACACCGATAAGCTCGTTGTACAGAATGCCGCCAAGACCCTTCTGGCCAACATCCGCTTTGCGAGCGTGGACGACCCCATTCGCACCATCACCGTTACCTCCTCGATTCCCAACGAGGGCAAGTCTACGGTTTCCATTAACCTTGCTCAGGCAATTGCCACGAGTGGCAAGTCCGTGCTCCTGGTTGAGGCCGATATGCGCCGCAGGTCCCTTTCCGATATGCTCGGCGTTCGTTCGCGCGGCGGACTCTATGCGGTTCTTTCCGAGCAGATCTCCATTGACCAGGCAATTGTCGAGACGGGTCAGAAGAACTTCTACTTCCTTGATGCCGAGCCGCATATTCCCAATCCTGCCGACATCATCGTCTCTCACCGCTTTGCCAAGCTGGTAAAGGCACTGTCTGCTAAGTTCCAGTACGTCATCTTCGACGCTCCCCCGGTCGGCACCTTCATCGATGCTGCCGAGATTGCCAGCCTGACCGACGGCACGCTGTTCGTGGTGCGCGAGGACTTCACCAAGCGCGAGGAGGCGCTCAACGCCATCGGTCAGCTTAAGAAGTCCGAGAAGGTCAAGCTCATCGGTACCGTTATGAACTACTGCGAGACCGAGACCAGCGAGTACTACTACTCCTACTACACCAAGGACGGTAAGAAGGTTAAGAAGGGCTCCGACGATCAGGGGACTTCCAAAAAGGGCATCTTCACCAACCGAGCAAACGTTTAGTTGATTAAGGCTGACCTATGCGTGACATTCATTGCCATATCTTGCCGGGTGTAGACGACGGCGCCGCCGATCTCGATGAGAGCTTGGCGATGCTCGAGGCTGCCAAGCGGGCCGGTGTAACCAGAATCGTTTGCACTCCTCACTGCCGTGATCCCTATTTTGATTACGACAAGATGTGGGATGCCTTTGAGCTGCTGCGTGATAACGCTGACGGTTTTCCGCTCCAGATGGGCTTCGAGGTCAACCATCGAAAGCTCGTTGAGCTTGGTATCGATGCCGCGGAGCACTTGCATTTCGATGGGACCAACGAGTTTCTGCTCGAACTTTCGACGCATGCCGATGCGTATGCGTTTAGAGAGTACGAGAACACGATTTACGATTTGCAGTGCCGTGGCTACCAGGTGATCATCGCTCATCCTGAGCGCTATCGTGCGGTTCAAAAGGATGTAAGCGTGGCGGAGCGTCTGGTCGATATGGGCTGCAAGCTGCAGGCTTCGGCGGACTTTATTGCCGGCGGTCGCTTTGGTCGCGAGAAAAAGCCGGCACAGCGCCTGTTCGATCAGAACCTGTACAGCTTCATCGCGAGCGATGCCCATAACGTGGGTCATTACGACTGCCTGGCGAAGGCTCGCGCGAAGTTTAGCGTACGCGGAGCTCATTTTCGCTAAAATCTGTCCCTAACGTTCGCATTGAATGAAAGGGCAGCCATGGATATCCAACTTAAGACGGGATGCTTTGATGACGCGGCGTTGGTGCGCCGCGTCGTTTTTATGGACGAGCAGGGCTACGAGAATGAGTTCGACGCTATCGACGAGGATCCAAACTGCATTCATGTGACGCTCTATGTAGACGGCGAGCTTGCCGGTTGCTCGCGCGTGTTTCCCGAAGAGCTTGAGCGCGTGGCTGACGCAGAGGCCCCGGTGTTGCCGGCATGCGACATGGACGAAGGCGTTGCGGCGGGGGAGACCTACATTATGGGGCGCGTCGCCGTGCTGCCGGCTATGCGTCGTCGCGGACTGGCGAGTGCGATCGTGGAGACCAGTGCTTCGTGTGCACGCGATGCCGGCGCCAAGCTTATTAAGCTGCATGCGCAGGAATACGTGCTGCCGCTCTATGTAAAGGCGGGCTACACGCAAATTGCCCCGGTAGATTACGAAGACGAGGGCCAGCCCCATGTCTGGATGGCCAAGCGCGTAGATGGCAGATAGGGACGTTCCTTTTCTGCCGGCAGCTGGGGACACTCCTTGGCAATTGACGCATTGGAGCGCTCGGACATACAGTTTTTCGATTCCGTATGTATATATGCGCGCTATTGGGTTATAAAATCTAAGTCTGAACATAGCAGGTCTGCGATGCGGCTCGGGCAACCGGGCCGTTTTTGCGGACGGGGGTAGCGCGAAAGGACTGCACATGCGTCAATTTAAGACCGAGAGCAAAAAACTGCTCGACCTCATGATCAACTCCATCTACACCAATAAGGAAATCTTCCTGCGCGAGCTTATCTCTAACGCGAGCGACGCCGTCGACAAGCTCAACTTTAAGAGCCTGCAGGATCCGAGCGTCAAGATCAACCAGGGCGACCTGGCCATTCGCGTCTCCTTTGATAAAGACGCCCGCACCATTACCATCTCGGATAACGGCATTGGCATGACCGCCGAGGAGCTCGAGCGCAATCTGGGCACCATCGCCCATTCCGGCTCCGAGGAGTTTAAGACCGAGAACGCCGAGCAGCAGGGCTCCGATGTCGACATCATCGGCCAGTTTGGCGTGGGCTTCTACTCTGCCTTTATGGTTGCCAGCCATGTGAAGGTCGTCAGCCGCGCCTATGGCGAGGATGTCGCCCATGTGTGGGAATCCGACGGTCTTGAGGGCTACACCATCGAGGACGGTGAGCGCGCCGAGCACGGTACCGATGTCATCCTGACGCTGCGCGAGAACGAGAAGCTCGATGCCGACGGCGAGGCCGAGACCTACGATCGCTTCCTGACCGAGTGGGGTCTCAAGAGCCTGATTCAGCAGTACAGCAACTATGTGCGCTACCCGATTCAGATGATGGTGTCCAAGAGCCGCCAGAAACCCAAGCCCGAGGACGCCGGCGACGATTACAAGCCCGAGTACGAGGACTACCAGGAGCTCGAGACCGTCAATTCCATGACACCGATCTGGAAGAAGCGCAGCTCCGATGTCGAGCAGAAGGACTACGACGAGTTCTACAAGTCCACGTTCCACGACTTTGACGATCCTGCGCGCACCATCAGCTTCCATGCCGAGGGCACGCTCGAGTACGATGCCCTGCTGTTTGTGCCGGGCCGCGCGCCGTTCGATCTGTACAGCAAGGATTACGAGAAGGGTCTGGCACTCTACAGCTCCAACGTCCTGATCATGGAGAAGTGCGACGACCTGCTGCCCGACTACTACAACTTTGTCCGCGGCGTCGTGGATTCCGCTGATGTGTCGCTCAACATCTCGCGTGAGACGCTGCAGCAGAACCGTCAGCTCAAGGCCATCGCCAAGCGTGTGGAAAAGAAGATCACCGCCGACCTTGAGGATATGCGTGACAACGACCGCGAGGCCTACGAGAAGTTCTTTGAGAACTTTGGCCGCGGTCTTAAGTACGGCATCTACTCGAGCTATGGCATGAAGGCCGATGAGCTCGCCGATCTGTTGCTGTTCTGGTCTGCCAAGGAACAGAAGATGATTACCCTGGCCGAGTATGCCAAGGGCATGCCCGAGGATCAGAAGGCCATCTACTACGCCGCCGGCGACTCGCGTGAGCGCTTGGCCAAGATGCCCGTGGTAAAGGGCGTGCTCGACCGCGGCTATGACGTGCTGCTGCTGACGCAGGACGTGGATGAGTTCACCTTCCAGGCTATGCGTGAGTACGTTGCCGCCGATATGCCCAAGATCTACGAGGACGATGCCGCCCGCGAGGCTGCCGAGAAGGCCGTGGCCGATGGTGCCGAGCCCGAGGTTGAGGATCGTCACCTGGAGCTCAAGAACGTCGCAACCGGTGATCTTGACCTGGCGACCGAGGACGAGAAAAAGGAGGCCGAGGACGCCACCAAGGAGAACGAGGACCTCTTTAACGCCATGAAGGAGGCACTCGGCGACAAGGTCGAGAAGGTTGCCGTCTCTGCGCGCCTGACCGATGCTCCCGCGTGCATCACCACCGAGGGCCCGCTTTCGCTCGAGATGGAGAAGGTACTCCAGAAGGGACCCGAGGGCGCGCCCGACGGCATGCCCAAGAGCCAGCGCGTGCTCGAGCTCAACGCCAAGCACCCGGTCTTTGCCAAGCTCGTCGCTGCCCAGAAGGCGGGCGACACCGACAAGATCAAGCAGTACTCCGGCCTGCTCTATGACCAGGCCCTGCTGGTCGAGGGCGTTTTGCCCGAGGACCCCGTGGCCTTCGCGGCGGCTGTTTGTAACTTGATGTAGTTAGCAAGTTACGCGGTTCTACGAACCGCGTAACGGCTCGACGCTGCAAACGCCCCTAAGCGGCAATCTGACGTTCAATCGTCGGTCGCGTACCAAAGTACGCTTCCCTCCTCTTTCACGTCACCTTGCTCGCTTGGGGGCGTTTTCGCTGACTTATGCTCAACCTACGACGCTTTCGTGGTCCTAAGTAGTCATTGGGGTGGTCGTTGGGGACGTTCTTAAATGACTAGTCGTTGGGGACGTTCTTGTTTGACTAGTCGGTTAAGAACGTCCCCAACGACTAGTCGGATTGCTAGTTTGTGCGGGTTGTGGTTTTGGGAGCTGCGGGAATTTAAGATACTGTACAACTGTACGTTAAATCATCTTCGTAGTATATTGCTACCCGCAAAACTCAGCACCATTGTGCCGCGAGGCACTAAAGCGTCTACGTACAATGGTTGTCGATAGTACGATTCGATTCAACGACAGGATGGATGGTCCAAGCGTGAGTCTCGGCAGCAAACTATCCGATGCAAAGGTCTCCTTTGCGATATTTAAGCGCGACATTAAGCGACTGCTTATGAATCCCGTCGCCCTGGTGGTCACCCTGGGCGTGTGCGTCATTCCCTCGCTGTATGCCTGGTACAACATCGTTGCAAACTGGGATCCGTACGGAAATACCCAGGGCATTAAAATCGCCATCGCCAACAACGATCAGGGCACCCAGAACGACCTAGTGGGAGAGCTCAACGCAGGCGATAAGGTGGTCGACCAGCTCAAGGAGAACGACCAGCTTGGCTGGACCTTCGTCGACTCGGCGGCAGATGCCAAAGAGGGCGTCGAAAGTGGCGAATACTATGCTGCCATCGTGATTCCCAAGAACTTCTCCGACAATCTCGTCTCGATGCTCGACGGCAATTACCATCAGCCGAAGCTCACCTATTACGTCAACGAGAAAAAGAGCGCCATTGCGCCCAAGGTCACCGATACCGGTGCCAACACCATCGAGGAGCAGATCAACTCGGAGTTTGTCTCCACGGTGGGCGAGACCGTCGCGGGCATTGCCAAAGATGCTGGCATCGACCTTAAAGACAAGGCAACCCAGACCCAGGATTCGCTGGCGGGCTCGGTGTCCGAGGCGTCTGATACCCTGGGCGAAGTACGTGATTCCATCGGCGACATGAACACCGCCATCGACAAGACAAGCAGCTCGATTGCTTCGGCCGATGCTGCGTTGGCGGGCCTGCAGGGACAGGCGCCTTCGCTAACGCAGGCAATCGCTCAGGGTAATGATCTGCTGGGCGAAGCTCGCACCACGGCTGGCAAGTCCATCACCTCGCTCTCCAAGGCACTTTCGGAGGGCAGCATCGTGCTGAGTAAGACATCGGCTTCTGCGAACGCCGCGATTGGCAGGCTTACCGGTACGGTTACGTCCACGACCACTCGAATCGACAACTCGCTCGAATCCCTTCAGGCGACGATTGACCACAACAGCGCTGTCATCGAGCGCCTGCAGATTCTCGTTAACGATACGTCGACGGGATCGGAGAACGCCGATGCGCTCATCGCGTCGACCATCAATTCGCTTCGCGAGCAAAACCAGAAGCTGCAGAGCATCAAGGATGGCCTTTTTGCACAGTCGAGGGCCATGGCAAACGACGCTACGGCAATCTCGAACGCGAGTAAAGCACTCGACGTGGCAATTCATACCGGTGCGACCAACCTTGGCCAAGCCCAGACGGACTTGGGCCAAAACGCGCTGCCGAAGGCCTCGAGCGCGCTCGACTCTTTTGCTGCCGTTTCGGGCGACCTGACCGGTATCGTCTCGGGTATGACACCTACACTTGCAAATGCGCGCGGCACGTTGGCGCAGCTTAGCGCTACGCTCGGCCAGGCCAAGACCACGCTGTCCCAGACCGATTCCTCGCTTGCCAAGGTCCAGGACAAGCTTGCAACCGCCGCCAATGACATCGCGGCGCTGCAGACCTCCGAGTCCATGGGCGAGCTGGCCGATCTGATGGGCGTCGATGTCAATGACGTGGCAGATTTCATGGCGTCTCCGGTTGAGTTGACGTCCAAGTCAATCTATCCGGTCAAGAGCTTTGGCTCGGGCATCGCTCCCTTCTACACCAATCTGGCGCTTTGGGTGGGCGGCTATGTGCTCATCGCCATTTACAAGCTCGAGGTCGACCGTGAAGGTGTTGGCAGCTTTACGGCGCGCCAAGGCTACTTTGGCCGCTGGTTGCTCATGGTGATCCTGGGCGCGTTGCAGGCCATCATCGTTACGGTAGGCGATCTGGTGATTGGCGTGCAGTGCGTCAGCCCGCTGCTGTTCGTGCTGGGCGGCATCGCCATTTCGTTCACCTACGTCAATATCATCTATGCGCTGTCCACCACGTTTAAGCATATCGGCAAGGCTATCGGCGTCATTCTCGTCATCGTGCAGATCCCGGGTTCGTCGGGCATGTACCCCATCGAGATGATGCCCGGCTTCTTCCAGTGGCTGCACCCGCTGCTGCCCTTTACCTACGGCATCAATCTGCTGCGCGAGACGGTCGGCGGCATGTATTCGTTCAACTACCTGTTTAACCTGTGCATTCTGGGCGTGTTCTTGATCGTGGCGCTCTTTATCGGCCTGCAGCTGCGTCCGCTGCTGCTCAACCTTAACCTGCTCTTTGATAAACAGCTCTCCACGACCGGTATGATGATTTGCGAGTCCAACGACCTGCCGCGCCAGCGCTACTCGCTGCGCACGGCCATGCGCGTCATGCTCGATTCCGATTCGTACCGTCGCGAACTGCTCGATCATGCGGTCGCCTTTGAACATCGCTACCCGTACTACATCAAGGGCGGTTTTGCCGCCGTGGTGGGCGTTCAGGTCCTGCTCTTTGTCCTGTCGACGGTTCTCGATATCGACAATAACGGCAAGATCATCCTGCTTGTCATTTGGATCATCTCGGTTATTGCCATCTGCGGCTGGCTTATCAATATCGAATATATCCGAGCGAGCCTCAATACCCAGATGCGCATCTCGGCGCTTTCGGATGAGGACCTGCGTCGCGAGATGCGCGAACACACGGCCGCCATTCCTGCCGCCCGCCACATGTTTGGCCTCAACGCCAGCGAGCGTGGTGCCAAGGGCGGCGATCAGTCCACGGGCCGCTTGCCGCATATCGGCTCGCACCATAAATCTCAGGGCAGCGACAGCACAGCCACAAATGATGGAGATACCACCGCGCTTGGCAAGCACTCCAAAGGAGGTGAGGCATAAATGAAGAACATCCTGCATCTGTTTAAGCGCGATGTCCAAAACGTGTCTCGCTCCGTGATCGGCTTGGTTGTCGTGATGGGCCTCATTATCGTACCGTGTCTGTACGCGTGGTTTAACATCGCCGGCAGCTGGGATCCGTACGGCAACACCGGCAATCTTAAGATCGCCGTGGTCAACACCGATGAGGGTTACGAGAGCGATTTGATCCCCGTCGAGGTTAACGTGGGCGAAAACGTGACCGCCACCCTACGCGGCAACGAGAGCTTCGATTGGGTTGTGCTCAACAATCGCGAAAAGGCTATCGAGGGCGTTAAGTCGGGCGCGTACTATGCTGCCGTCGTTATCCCCAAAACGTTTAGCGCTGACATGATGACGCTTTTCTCGACCGACGTGAAGCATGCCGATATCGAGTTCTACGAGAATCAGAAGGCCAACGCCATTGCGCAGATCGTGACCGAGAAGGGTTCGAGCGCCGTCCAGAGCCAGGTTAACAAAACTTTTACCGAGACCATTACGACGATCGGTCTTAAGACGGTGTCCAGCCTGCTCGATTACATGAGCACCGACCAGGTGGGTAACTTTATCGCCAACCTGTCCTCGACGCTCGGCGATTCGATTGAGGACCTGCGAGACGTTCGGGCAAATGCTTCGTCGCTGGCGGGCATTTTGAGCTCCACGTCCGATTCGCTGACGTCGGCGAGCGGCATGCTCAAGCAGACGGGCACGGTCGATGAGTCAACGAAGCAGCTGATGGAGCATGTCAAGAGCGGTATTAGCGATTCCAAGGAAGCGCTGAAGGACGCCAACGACGCCATCAATGCCGCGATTGACGGAAGCGCGGGCTCGTTTGACAACGTGTCCGCCGAGCTTGCGAAGGCATTTGATGCCGCGAATCAACATGTCGACCTTACAGTGTCCCAGCTCAACGATGCCGCGGCGGCGCTCAACACGCGTGCCGACGATATCGACGCCACGGCCGACCAGCTCCGCAGCTTTGCCGATCAGGTGACTGACGAAAAACTCCAGGACAGCCTCAAGTCTGTGGCAACATCGCTGAGCAGGATTGCTGTGGAGTATCGCAACAACGCCAAGGACTTGACGGCCACCGCGAAGTCTCTCTCTGACAGCATGGCAGAGGTTAATAAGTCGCGTGCCGAGGTCGATCAGGCAATCGCGGATGCCAAGGCTGGTATCTCGGGCGCCAAGACTGACTACGACTCTACGTTTTCGGCCAAGGCAAAGGAGCTCAAGAAGACCATCTCGGGTGTTTTGGATTCGCTGAACGGTATTTCGAACGATCTGGATAGTGCTGTTGCTGGCCTGACCGACGCATCCGGTTCGCTGGCAAAGGGCCTCTCCAAGGCTGCAAAGCTGGTCAACAAGGCTTCTGATCAGCTGGGCGAGGCGTCGGACAAGATCAGTGCGTTTAAGGACGAGCTTGATAGCGCTCTGATCTCGGGTGACCTGGCCATGATTAAGACAATGATTGGCAGCGACCCCGAGGGCCTCGCCGTGTCGCTTTCCGGCCCTGTCGCACTCGACCGCAAGCCGGTCTATCCAATCCGCAACTACGGTTCGGCCATGGCGCCGTTCTACACGATTCTGTCGCTCTGGGTCGGCTCGATCGTACTGGCGGCCATGATGAAGGTCTCGGTTGACGATGAGCTTATCAACGAGCTCATCCCCGTGCGCCTGCACGAGATCTACCTGGGTCGCTACCTGTTCTTTGGCGGTCTGGCTCTGCTGCAGGCAACGCTCGTGTGTGCGGGCGACATCCTGTTCTTTGGCATCCAGTGCGACAACCCCCTGCAGTTTGTGCTTGCCGGCTGGGTCGCGAGTCTCGTGTTCTCCAATATCGTCTACACGCTTACGGTATCGTTTGGAGATATCGGCAAGGCGCTCGCCGTCGTGCTGCTGGTCATGCAGGTCGGCGGTTCGGGCGGTACGTTCCCCATCGAGATGACCGGCCCCGTGTTCCAGGCGATCTACCCGTTCTTGCCGTTTACCCACGGCATCAACGCCATGCACGCCGCCATGGCCGGTGCCTACCATATGGAGTACTGGATTGAGCTGGGCATTCTGGCGAGCTACCTGATTCCGTCGCTGGCCCTGGGCGTCGTCTTCCGCCGCCCGGTCATCAAAGCCAACGACTGGATCATCGAAAAGCTGGAATCAACTAAGTTGATCTAGTTCAGCCACGTAAACGCCGTCGGAACATCGAGGTCTTCCAGTTTGACACTTTATTATGCTGGATTGCGATGCAACGCTGGTTGTTGCTACAGTAGCGGGGCGTACCGGGGGTCCGGTGCGCCCCGTTTTTATTTGACCATGAGGCGGCACGCAGCCATACGCGTGCGGACACCACGCCCAGATTGAGTGTGAGGATGTTCCATGGCCCAATACGCTGCCAACGAAATCGAGAATATGCCCGATAGCCCTGTAGCCCGCGAAGACCTAGGTGCCGGCGGCGCCTCCCGCGGTGCCGGTGCGCGCTCGCCGCTGTTCTGGAAGGTCTTGCTCCTTTCGGTGGCGGTCATCTGGGGCTACTCCTTTACCACTATGAAGGACGCACTCGGCACCATTCCGGTGTTCGCGCTGCTCTATGTACGCTTTCTGCCCGCAGCGTTGGTCATGTTTGCCGTCTTCCACAAACGCATCATTGCACATTTCAATGCCCGCAACCTGATCGTTGGCCTGAGTATGGGCGTGCTCATGTGGGCGGCCTATGCGTTGCAGACGGTCGGTCTGGCACATACTACGGCGGGCAAGAATGCTTTTTTGACGGGCACGTATTGCATCCTTGTGCCGTTCGCGAGCTATTTTCTGAGCGGCGAAAAACTCACCCGCTATAACCTGGGCGCGGCACTGCTGTGCTTGGCGGGCATTGGTTTGGTGGCGCTCGATAGCGTTGAATTCAACATCGGTGACGTCATTACGCTGGCGGGTGCGGTCTTTTTCGCCATCCAGATGGCGGTGACCGCCAAGTACGGTCGCAAAATGGACATCAACGTCATCACGTTTTGGATGTTTGTGGGCAACGGCGTGCTGAGCCTGGCAACGTCGCTGCTATTCGAGACCCAAGCGCCTCTGTCCGTGTGGACGCCGAGCTTTATCACTGCGATGGCGTTTCTCTCGGTGGGCTGCACATGCGTGGCTCTGCTCATCCAAAACGTCGGCCTGGCGCATGTCCCGGCTTCGACGGGCTCGCTGCTCCTTTCGATGGAGTCCCCTTCGGGCGTGTTGTTTTCGGTGCTGCTGATGGGGGAGGCGCTCACCTCGCGTCTGCTCGCCGGCTTCGTGCTTATCTTCCTGTCGATTATCTTGAGCGAGACTCACTTCGATTTTTTGCGCAAAAAGCCGCGCCCGCAATTGTAAACAACTTGTTGCGCCGCCCTCCCGGGGCGGCATTTTTTATGCGTCGCCCTTAAAGTAATACCTTGCACTTTACGCTATCAAAGTGCTTGCTGCAAAAACGTTACTGGGGGGCATCTATGGCACCAGCTCTGTCCGATCTTCAACCGCAATCAGCGCCCAAGGCCACCGCGGCGGCGCAGGCCGCTATCGGTGACGGTCTTGTTGCAGAAGCTCAGGCTTTTGCAGACGAGCTCGCTGCGTGGCGACACGATTTACACCAGATGCCCGAGCTGGGTAATAGCCTCCCGCAGACCTCTGCGTATATCCAAGCGCGCCTGACCGAGATGGACATCCCGTTTGCCACGCTCGTCGATGGTTCCTGCGTTGTTGGTCTGATCGGTGCCGGTGCGGCCGCGGCCGTTCAGGGCAATGGCACGTGCAAGGACGAGCAGGCCGGAACGGTCGTCATGCTCCGAGGCGATATGGATGCCCTGCCCGTTGTCGAGGAATCCGGCGAGCCCTTTGCATCCACCAATGGCTGCATGCATGCTTGCGGTCACGATATGCACGCGACGGCGCTGCTTGGTGCGGCGCGCCTGCTCAAGGCCCGCGAGGCCGAGCTTGTGGAGGCCAACGCCACGGTGAAGTTGCTGTTCCAGCCGGGCGAGGAGACCTTTGAAGGGGCGCGCGCTGCCATTGCCGATGGCCTGCTGCAGAACCCGCGCCCCCAGGCTGCCTTTGCCATGCACGTCAACAGCCAATCGCCGCTCGGCCTGGTGCTCTATGGGAGCCCGGCGCTTTCAGGCGTGTACGGTTTCCGCATCACGCTGCAGGGCAAGGGCGGCCATGGCTCGAGCCCCGAGATCTGCATCGATCCCATCACGGCCGGCGTCCATGTGCACCTGGCGCTCCAGGAGCTTATCTCCCGCGAGGTGCCGGCGGCCAAGGAAGTCGCACTTACCGTTGGTAAGTTCGCCGGTGGCTTGGCGGCCAACGTCATCCCCGACACCTGCGTGCTCGAGGGAACGCTGCGCGGCTTTGACGTTGAGCTCATGGAGCACCTAAAGACCCGCATCGCGGAGGTCGTTAACGGCGTTGCCACGACATATCGTACGCCGGCGACCATCGAGACACTTTCGGATGTTCCGCCGCTTGTACTCGACAGCGATATGACTCAGGCGTCGCTTGGCTACGTGGGCGCAGTGCTGCCCAAGTCGGCTTTCTTGCCGCTTTTCCATGCCATGGCGAGTGAGGACTTCGCGCTTATCTCGAGCGAGATTCCGAGTGCGTACTTTACCGTGGGCGCGGCCGTAACCGACACGGACGAACACTTTGCCCAGCACCATCCCAAGGCACGTTTTAACGATGCCGAGCTGCCGCTCGGTGCTGCGGCTTATACCGCCGTCGCTTTGGGCTATATCGCCGACCACCGGTAGCATCCAACCTTGCCTTTCAAGCCTGCGGGCATGGCCGTAAGGCCTATGCCCTTGTCTTTCAAGGCAATCTTGGGCACTACCGGCGCCATCGTCTCGGGCGTGCTGTTCGATGCCACGGGCTCCTTTGCGAGCACCTGGATTGTGTGCCTGGCGCGCTCCGTGGTCATGCTCGTGTTCCTGCTGGCATCCGAGCCCATCGCCGCCAAGCTGCGCACGAGCGTGGCGGGGGAGTAGACGCCCGTCGCTCTTTTCTGTTCGCCCCGTTCTGTCCGTGGCCGCCCTGGAAGCCGAATGGATGCTCGTACCATCATTCGGTTTCCAAGGCGGCCACGGGCCTACGAAATGATCCGTTTTCCTCCGTCCTCAACAGATCACGTGATTCGAAAGAGACGGAGGAAAACGGATCCCAAACAGCGGCGGTGCGTCTGGCCGAACGAGCCCCCATACCCTCGTTCGGTCAGACGCGCCGCCGCGTTTTGTTTTTGTGCCGTATAATGACCACTACCTATGACGCGATACAAAAGAAAGGTGTTTGCCCATGCAGGCACAGAAGGCGGAGGGAACCCGCGACCTTATCGGCGCCGAGATGCGCGCTTGGCAAAAGATGCAGCAGATTGCGGCCGGCGTATTCGAGCCGTTTGGCTTTAAGCCTATCGAGACGCCCGCGATCGAGCAGGTGGACGTCTTTGTCCACGGCATCGGCCAGTCGACCGACGTCGTGCGCAAGGAGATGTTCCGCGTCTTTAGCGGCGCCAACCTGGAGCGCGTCTTTACTGAGGGCACCGACACCAAGCTCAAGCCCAAGCAGCGCCTGGCGCTTCGTCCCGAGGGCACGGCCGGTGTGGTGCGCGCCGTCGTGGAGAACAACCTGGTGCCCCGGGGCTCCACGCCGTTTAAGGCTTACTACGCCGAGGCCATGTTCCGCGGCGAGCGTCCCCAGAAGGGCCGCCTGCGCCAGTTCCATCAGGTGGGCATCGAGTGGCTCGGCGCTCCCGATCCGGCGGCAGACGCCGAGTGCATCATCATGCTCATGGAGTTCTACAAGCGCTTGGGCTTCGATCTTTCCAAGCTCCGTCTGCTTATTAACTCAATGGGCGATGCCCAGTGCCGTCCGGCCTATCGCGAGCAGGTTAAGCAGTTCATTCTCGACCACGCCGACGAGATGTGCGACGAGTGCCGCGAGCGCGCCGAGCTCAACCCGCTGCGCGCCTTCGACTGCAAGAACGACCATTGCCGCGAGATCATGGCCGACGCACCGCTGATGGGCGACAACCTGTGCGACGAGTGCCGCGAGCACTACGAGCAGGTCAAGCGCTATTTGGATGCGGCGGGTATCGAGTATGTCGAGGATCCCACCTTGGTGCGTGGCCTGGACTACTACACCCGTACTGTCTTTGAGGTCGAGGCTCCCGGCGCCGGTGTCGGCTCCATCGGTGGCGGCGGTCGCTATGACGGCTTGGTCGAGCTCGAGGGCGGCAAGCCCACGGCGGGCGTCGGCTTTGCGGTCGGTTTTGAGCGCGCCCTGCTGGCCCTGCAGGCCTTTGGCAGCGATTTGGGTGCCGATGAGGCCCCGTGCGTCTATGTCGCCAACGCCGGCAAGGAGCTGCGTCAGAACGTCTTTGCCATTACGCAGGAGCTTCGCGCCGCAGGTATCGTGACCGAGGCCGACTATCAGGGTCGTTCGCTCAAGGCCCAGTTTAAGCAAGCCGATAAGGTAGGCGCCAAGCTCATCTTGGTCCTGGGTGGCGACGAGCTTGCCGCCGGCAAGGTCAAAGTGCGCGACATGCAGAGCCATGACGAGGTGCTCGCCGATCTGGACAACGTCGTCGAGGCGGTTCGCGAGCGCCTGTAGCGCATCTTTTTGAGCTTCGGGCCTGCTAACGTGCCCTGCTCATGGAGAGCGATTGTTACGGGGGTGATTCGCTTTTATGCGGAATGCCCCCGTTTACGTATGCCGCCCACCGAGAAATACGACCATTTAGGGCAAAAACCTTTGCAATGCAGAAAATACTTTTGTGTGGTAAAGCGCAATCAGTGTCGAAAGTATTTCTCAAGCGCCTATAATGAATACCGCATGTTACGTGCATAGAAGGAGGAATGGGAGGAAACGTGGCTGAGAACCTAAGCAACCAGTCTGTACCCGAAGCCGCGGCGCGCGTCGCTGCCGTGGTCAACCGCCTCGTTAACCGAATCGGCTCGAATGCCGAGTCCAGGGAGCGTCTCGCCGAGATCGAGATCCCCGAGGAGCTGCGCGACAATCTGGCGCTGTTCTTGCGCCTGGAGCGCCGTGTGCTTAGCGAGTATGATCCCGAGATCGCGGACCTGTTCGACAAGATTTTGACAGCCGAGATTGTGGTCAATGCCGGCAACCCCGGTACCTGCGCTGCCGACGAAGCCGTCGACGAGCAGGGCGTGCCCACCGCCGACGAGCCCACTGCCGTGGCATTTCGTGAGGTCGTCGATTTGATCGACAGCCTGCCGCTCGATAAGCAGCAGGTCATCGTTCGCGCCTTTACGAGCTTTTTCCATCTGGCAAACCTGTCGGAGGAGAACTACCGTGTGGCGCAGCTGCGCGAGCGCGAGGCCGGTGCGTCGACCGATACCGAGGTCGATCCTGCCAACGAGCTTACCGTTGCCTATCACCAGCTGGTGAATGAGCTGGGTGTCGAGGGTGCCAACGAGCTGCTCGACAAGCTCGAGTTCCACCCTGTCTTTACCGCACATCCCACCGAGGCCCGTCGTAAGGCCGTCGAGGGCAAGATCCGCCGTATCTCCAACCTGCTGGAGGAGCGTCCGCGTCTGGGCGGCTCCGACCTGGTGGAGAACGAGCGCCATATGCTGCAGGAGATCGACGCCCTGGTGCGTACGAGTCCCATCGCGCTCAAGAAGCCCACGCCGGTCGAGGAAGCCGATACCATCATCGACATCTTCGATAACACGCTGTTCGACGTTATCCCCGTTATCTATCGTCGTTTTGACGATTGGGTGCTGGGCGACAAGGCCGGTACTGTGCCGCCGCTGTGCCCGGCGTTCTTCCATCCCGGCAGCTGGATCGGTT
The DNA here is from genome assembly GCA_958427975.1 of uncultured Collinsella sp. Classification (GTDB taxonomy): domain Bacteria; phylum Actinomycetota; class Coriobacteriia; order Coriobacteriales; family Coriobacteriaceae; genus Collinsella. The sequence continues at coordinate 25,976 of CAUAEH010000022.1, forward strand.
CCGACCGCGACGGTAACCCCAACGTCACCGCCAAGGTGAGCCGTGAGGTCGCCGCCAAGTACTTTACGCACATGGTGCTCAAGCTCGAGGGCAAGTGCCGCCACATCGGCCGCAACCTCACGCTCGAGGCTACCTACAGCAAGCCGTCGGCCGAGCTCATTAACCTGTGGAACCATCAGGTCGAGATGAGCCCTCGGTACACGGCCCGCGCCGAGCTGATTTCCGAGCACGAGCCGCATCGCGCCGTCATGCTCGTCATGGCCGACCGTCTGAACGCCACCGTGCGCCGTATCACCGACACCATGTACCACAGCGCCGATGAGTTCCTGGAGGACCTGCGCGTCGTCCAGCGCTCGCTGGCCGCCTGCGGTGCCGTCCGTGCTGCCTACGGCCCGGTTCAGACCATCATCTGGCAGGTCGAGTCCTTCGGCTTCCATATGGTCGAGATGGAGTTCCGTCAGCACTCCGTGGTGCACGCCCGCGCTCTCAAGGATATCCACGAGAACGGTATCCATGGCGATCTGCAGCCTATGACGCGCGAGGTCATCGATACCTTCCGCGCTATCGGCTCCATCCAAAAGCGCTACGGCAAGAAGATGGCGCACCGCTATATCATCTCGTTTACCAAGAGCGCCCAGCATGTGGCTGACGTCTTTGAGCTTGCCCACCTGTCCTTTGCACACGAGGAGGATGTCCCCGAGCTCGACGTGATCCCGCTGTTCGAGCAGCTCGAGGACCTCGAGGGCTGCGTCGACGTGCTCGACCAGATGCTTACGCTGCCCGTGGTGCAAAAGCGCCTTGCCCAGACCAACCGCCGCATGGAGGTCATGCTGGGCTATTCCGACTCCTCTAAGGATGCCGGTCCTACCACGGCCATGCTCGCGCTACATTCTGCGCAGGAGCGCATCGCCAAGTGGGCCGAGAAGAACGATATCGACCTGGTGCTCATGCACGGTCGCGGCGGTGCCGTTGGCCGTGGCGGCGGCCCGGCCAACAAGGCCGTGCTGGCGCAGCCCAAGGGTTCGGTCAACTGCTTCTTTAAGCTCACCGAGCAGGGCGAGGTCATCTTTGCCCGTTACGGCAACCGCACGCTGGCTCAGCGCCATGTTGAGTCCGTTGCCGCTGCAACGCTTTTGCAGTCGGCCCCGAGTGTCGAGAAGACCAACACCGAGACCACGCAGAAGTTCTGGGATATGGCCGAGAAGCTCAACACCGCAAGCCACGAGCGCTATCTGGACCTGCTGAACACCGAGGACTTTACACCGTGGTTCTCGACCGTGACGCCGCTGACCGAGGTCGGTCTGCTGCCGATCGGCTCGCGTCCGGCCAAGCGCGGTCTGGGTGCGAAGTCACTCGACGACCTGCGTACCATTCCGTGGATCTTCAGCTGGAGCCAGGCGCGCATTAACCTGGCCGCTTGGTACGGCCTGGGCACCGCCTGCGAGCAGCTTGGCGATCTTGACCAGCTCAAGGCTGCCTACCAGGAGTGGCCGTTCTTCCGCACCTTTATCGACAACATCGAGATGTCGATCGCCAAGACCGACCAGCGCATCGCCAAGATGTATCTGCACCTGGGCGATCGCCAGGATCTGTCCAAGAAGGTCTTTACCGAGATGCAGCTCACTCGTAAGTGGGTCCTTGCCATCGTCGGTGACGAGTGGCCGTTGCAGCGCCGTCGCGTGCTCGGCTGTGCTGTTCGCGTGCGTAACCCCTACGTCGACGCCCTGTCCATCGCCCAGGTCCGCGCCCTTCGCGAGGTGCGTATGAACCAGGACGAGATGGCCGAGGAGAAGAAGGCCGAGTACATGAGCCTGATTCTTTCGACTGTGACCGGCGTCTCGGCAGGATTGCAGAACACGGGGTAATCGATAGCCCTGTGGCTCTCACCGGGACCCGATGGGTTTCCCTCTGAATGCGTCCTCGCACTTGAAGCCCCCTTATCCTGCTCCTTCGGAGCTGCGGATAAGGGGGCTTCGTGCTGCGGAATGCATTCAGAGGGAAACCCATCGGGTCCCTTCGTCCTCGGTCTTCAGGGATTAAAGCTGATGAAAATAAAGTGCGCTTCGCGCCTCGCGTCTTATCGATCGGGATTGAGATGCATTTGGCGCTTCTCGCCTTACGACTGTTGCGGCCGCGGTCCCGTTTGGGATTGCGGCCGTTTTGTTGTGGGTCAAATATGAACGTTGTGTTAATGAGTCGGTGGACGGTGGAGTTTTTCGGTGAGCGGCGTATCCTTCCAACGGTTTATCTAGTGTGTCAGTTGAAAGGAAGAGGGCGCTCGTCATTGTTTGAATGTGAACTGCCGTTTGACCACAAGACGTTGCATCTGGAGCTCGAGGATAAGAACTTCGCGGGTGTGATGGAGGGTCATCAAAACGAGTTTAAGACCACGAAATCGCAGGAAGAGCTGGTAGAGGAGTCGCTTGCCAACCCTTATGGCTCGCCTTCGCTCGAGGAGCTTTGTGTTGGCAAAAAGGATATTGTCATCATTAGCTCCGACCATACGCGCCCCGTTCCCTCGCGTGTGACGATGCCTATTCTGCTGCATCACATCCATTCCGCTGCGCCCGAGGCTCGCGTTCGCATTCTGGTTGCTACGGGTATGCATCGTCCGTCGACGCACGAGGAGCTCGTCAACAAGTACGGTGAGGAAATCGTTGCAAACGAGGAAATCGTTATGCATGTCGCGACTGACGACAGCATGATGAAAAAGATCGGCACCCTGCCTTCTGGTGGCGAGTGCATCATCAACAAGATTGCCGTCGATTGCGATTTGCTGCTTGCCGAGGGCTTTATTGAGCCGCACTTCTTTGCTGGCTTCTCTGGCAGCCGCAAGTCCGTGCTGCCCGGCATTGCCAGCTATAAGACCATCATGTACAACCATAACGGTCAGTTTGTGAACGATTCCCATTCGCGTGCCGGCAACCTGTGCCACAACCACGTGAGCGAGGACATGTTTGCCGCTGCCGAGATGGCTCACCTCGCCTTTGTGCTTAACGTGGTGCTCAACGGCAAGCACGAGGTCATCGGCTCCTTTGCCGGCGATATCCACAAGGCGCACGAGGCTGGCTGCGAGTTCGTGAAGAGCCTTGCCGGCGTTGAGCCCGTTGAGTGCGAGATTGCCATCACCACCAACGGCGGCTACCCGCTCGACCAGAACATCTACCAGGCCGTGAAGGGCATGTGCTCTGCCGAGGCCACGCTTCCCGAGGGCGGCGTGATTATTGATGTCGCCGGTTGCGCCGACGGTCACGGTGGCGAAGGCTTCTATCACAACATCGCCGACAACGATCCGGCGGAGTTTGAGCGCGCCTGCATCGACCGTCCTAAGGACGAGACCCTGCCCGACCAGTGGACGAGCCAGATTTTCGCCCGCATCCTGGCGCATCACCCTGTGATTATGGTCACCGACCTGTGCGATCACCAGATGCTCAAGGATATGCACATGACGCCGGTCAACACTATCGAGGAGGCGCTCAAGCTCGCCTTTGAGATGAAGGGTGCCGATGCCAAGGTTGCCGTCATTCCCGATGGCCTGGGCGTTGTCGTCGCGCAGCACTAGTGCACGGCCCAAACGAATCGTTTATAACCGACAAGAAAGATAAGGTTTTATGCTTACCAAACTCCTCTGCGAATTCGGCGCAACGGCCCTCATGATCATCTTTGGCGTGGGCGTACACTGCGATACCGTGCTTAAGGGCACCAAGTATCAGGGCTCCGGCCACATGTTTGCCATCACCACCTGGTCTTTCGGCATCTCGGTCGCCCTGTTTATCTTTGGCGGCGCCGTGTGCATGAACCCCGCCATGGTGCTTGCCCAGTGCATCGTCGGCCTGGTGCCGTGGAGCAGCTGCATCCCCTTCATGGTTGCCGATATGCTCGGCGGCTTTGCGGGTGCCGTGATCGCGTGGTTGATGTATGCCGATGAGTTCAAGGCTTCCGATGGTGTCATCGATCCCATTGCTCAGCGCAATATCTTCTCGACCAACCCCACCACCGAGGGCACCAACTATGCCCGTAACTTCTTCTGCGAGGCTATCTGCACCTTCGTGTTCATCAGCGCCATCCTTGCTGCTGCTAGCCGCGCCGGCGAGAACGTTCTGATGCTCGCTATCTGCGTCGGTCTGATCGTTTGGGCTGTTGGCATGGGCATGGGCGGCATCACCGGCTTCGCCATGAACCAGGCTCGTGACCTTGGTCCTCGCATGGCCTATCAGGTGCTGCCGATTAAGAACAAGGCTGACAACAACTGGAGGTACGGCCTGCTCGTTCCTGGCATCGCCCCGTTTGTCGGTGCCGCTCTGGCCGCGCTGTTTGTGCATGGTTTCTTGGGCATGTTCTAGTCTGAGGCTACATAGTTGTCCGCTGGCCACATGGGGTAACTTCCCAGCGCGTCCTCGGACATGAAAGAGCCCCCGCTGCGCACTGAACTGCCTCCCATTTCTTGGACATGAGAAATGGGAGGCTTTTTATGCGTGTC